>JAFPDR010000214.1 GCA_017389885.1 Kiritimatiellia bacterium | reverse complement strand
GTTATGGATTTAATGAAGATTGCCAAAGTTGAGGGTTTCAAATATTTGCGCATCTGTTATTATTATGGCGTAGTCCAAGATGACGGATACGATATTATTGAGCTGTGACAATGAATTTTGGTGACGAGAGACTTGTAGCCGAATCTTCCATTTGTGCGTACAACTCGCGCGGCGAGGTGACGCGCCGTCCGTACGGTTCCGCCGATTTCCAGCTCGTCGTATCCAATCGCTACGACCCGCGATTCGTTAGAATAGTGTGCACCCAGTGCGCACGCCGCGGCGGATTTTGGTATAATATTCCGCATTATGAAGATTACCGATGACATTCTCTACGTCGGCGTCAACGACCACGACGTCGATCTTTTCGAGGGCCAGTTCGAAGTCCCGCTCGGGATGGCGTACAACTCATACGTCGTGAAGGCGCAGAAAGTCGCCGTCATGGATACGGTGGACGTCCGCTTCGGCGACGAGTGGCTGAAGAACGTCGCCGCTGCGACGGACCGCGTGGACTACCTCGTGGTGCAGCACATGGAGCCCGACCACTCCGCGAACATCGCGCGCTTCGCCGAGGCGTATCCGGACGCGAAGATCGTCTCGTCCATGCCTGCCTTCGCGATGATGAAGAACTACTTCGGCACGGACTTCGCGGACCGCCGCGTCGTCGTGAAGGAAGGCGACTCGCTCGACCTCGGCGGACGCTCCCTCGCGTTCGTCGGCGCGCCGATGGTCCACTGGCCGGAGGTCATCGTCACGTGGGACGCCGCGACGGGCACGCTCTTCTCCGCGGACGGATTCGGCAAGTTCGGCGCGAACGACAAGGTCGACCCTGAGGGATGGGACTGCGAGGCGCGGCGCTACTACTTCGGCATCGTCGGCAAGTTCGGCGCGCAGGTGCAGGCGCTCCTCAAGAAGGCGGCGGGGCTCCCGATCGCGCGCATCTGCCCGCTGCACGGTCCGGTGCTGCAGACGCCCGAGGAGATCGCCCACGTCGTGAAGCAGTACCAGACGTGGAGCTCGTACGGAGTCGAGACGGAGGGCGTGTGCGTCGCCTACACCTCGGTCTACGGACACACCAAGGCGGTCGTGGAGAAGTTCTGCGAGATATTGAAGGCGAAGGGCTGCCCCAAGGTCGCGTGCGCTGACCTTGCGCGCGACGACATGTACGAGACGATCGAGGACGGGTTCCGCTACGGCAGGCTCGTGCTCGCGACGACGACGTACAACACGGGCGTGTTCCCGAAGATGGAGGAGTACATCCGCCACCTGCTCAGGCGCAACTACCAGAACCGCAGGGTCGGCCTCATCGAGAACGGCACGTGGGGCCCGATGGCCGCGAAGGGCATGAAGGACCTCCTCTCGTCCGCGAAGGGCATCGAGTTCTGCGGCACGACGGTGACCGTGAAGGGCTCGATGACGGACGACACGGTCGCGCAGCTCGGCAAGCTTGCGGACGAGATCCTCGGCTAAATTCGGCGTTGAACCCGAACGGGGGATTATGGTATAATTGCAGAAAGTGAAGAATGGATTTTTCACTAACAAACAAACAACAAGGGAGAAATAAATGATCAGTTCCAGCAGAAGAGGGTTCCTCCGCGGGCTCGCGGGCGTTTCGCTGCTCAGCGCCGGAGGATGCTTCACACCGCATCCGCGCAAGCCGGGCCAGAAGGTCCGCCTCGCCGCCGTCGGCATCATGGGCAAGGGATACAGCGACTGGACGCCGATGCTCAAGACCGGGCTCGTCGAGATGGTCGCGTTCTGCGACGCCGACGCGAACATGCTCACCCAGGCGCTCGAGCGCGCGAAGAAGGACTTCCCCGGCCTCGACCTCTCCAAGGTTCCGTTCTACACCGACTACCGCAAGCTCCTCGACGACGCCGACAAGCTCGGCATCGACGCGATGACGATCTCGACGCCGGACCACGTCCATGCGCCGGTCGCGATCCAGGCGATGAAGAAGGGCATCCACGTCTACGTGCAGAAGCCGCTGGTGCGCACCCTCTGGGAGCTCGACTACTTCAACAAGACGGCGCGCGAGAACGGCGTCGTCGTGCAGATGGGCAACCAGGGCTCCTCGCTCGACTCGATGCGCCGCTGCACCGAGGTGCTCCAGAGCGGAATCCTCGGCGACGTCACGGAGGTCCACGTGTGGACGAACCGTCCCGTGTGGCCGCAGGGCGAGGGCGTGGCCAAGTGGGTGAAGGACCATCCGAAGGGCGACCCCATCCGCAAGGGCCTCGACTGGAACGCCTGGCTCGCGACCGCCGCGGACCGTCCGTTCCTCGACAAGTATCCGAAGGACGCCGACGTGTATGATCCGTGGAACCTCGGCAAGAACGTCTACCACACGTTCACGTGGCGCGGCTTCTTCGACTTCGGCGCGGGCGCCTTCGGCGACATGGCGTGCCACACGATGAACCTCGCGTTCCGCGGCCTCGAGCTCGGCGGAGTCTCCGACGCGGAGTGCACGAAGATCATCTCCGAGAACGACGTTGCGTATCCGCTCAAGTCGATCGTCAAGCTCACGTACAGGGAGCGCGACTCCAAGGTGCGCCCCGGCGTAAAGCTCCCGGCCGTCACGCTCTACTGGTACGACGGCGACGAGAAGCCCGCTGCCGAGCTCATGCCCAAGTGGGCGGCGAAGAACGGCGGCAAGGTCCCGAACACCGGCTGCCTCATCATGGGCACCAAGGGCCAGGTCCTCATGCAGGACGACTACGGCGCGAAGTGCGCGATCGCCCTCGACGCCGACAAGGAGTTCAAGGACGTGTTCCAGCACGACGCCGCCAAGGCGGTCGCGCGCTCGATCCCGTTCTGCAACGACAAGCCGTCGTCCGCGGGCGACGGAAAGTCGACGGTCGAGATGAAGGGCTTCGCCGAGGGGCACTACGGCGAGTTCATCCGCGCCATCTTCGGCCAGGGACCGTTCTACGAGCAGACGCACTCGCGCTGCTTCTCCGACATCGAGTACTGCATTCCGCAGATGGAGGGCATCCTCGTCGGCTGCGTCGCGCAGCGTCTGCCGAACCAGAAGCTCAGGTGGTGCTCCAAGAGGCAGAAGTTCGACGTCGCGGCGGCGAACGACCTCGTGAAGCCGTACATCCGCAAGGGATTCGAGTTCTGATGAACAGGCGCGAATTCTTCAAGGGGGCCGCGGCGCTCGCCGCGGTCGCCCCGATCGCCTCGAAGGACGCGCTCGCGCACGCCGCGAAGCCGAAGCCGGGCAACAACCCGATCTGGCTCATGACGTCGGCGTTTCCGCGCGACGACTTCGACGGCGTCGTGGAAAAGGCGCTTGAGCTGGGCGCGCAGGGCCTCGAGCTCTGCGTGTTCCGCCGCGACTCCGACCGCACGGACCACGTCGCGACGCACCTCGACTACAAGGACTTCACCCCCGAGAAGGCGAAGTACGTCATTGACACCTGCAACAGGACGGGGCTGCGCATCTCCGTAGGCGCCTACGACAACCTGATCGGCGGCGACTTCCAGGAGACGAACCAGAACCACATCCTGAACCTGATCCGCATCGCGGCCATGCTCGGCGGCGACGCGAACGACGTCGTGTGCGGGACTTTCGTCGGCTACGACCAGAAGCTCGGCGCGGAAGACGGCGGGTTCGAGAAGAACCTCGAGAAGTTCAAGAAGGTGTTCACGCCCATCCTGAAGTACGCGAAGGACCTCGGCGTCACCGTGTGCGTCGAGAACTGCCCGATGGAGGGCTGGGTCCCCGCGTCCTCGCCGGTCTGCTACTGCAACCTGCCCGGCTGCCTCGCGGCCCGCAAGCTGATGTACGCGATCCTCGACGACAGCTCGAACCTCCAGGAGACGTACGACCCCTCGCACGACATCTGGCAGCACATCGATCCGTCCGACGTGATCAACGCGATGGACTTCCGCAAGCTCCGCCGCATCCACATCAAGGGCACCAGGAACTTCCCGAACGACGAGGAGGCTGTGAACTGGGGACGTCTCTTCCCGCGCCAGCGCGTCAGCGACGCACTCGCGGCGAAGGCAGGCCTCCCGGCGCTCGCCCCTGACGCAGATGGCGGAAACTGGGACCGCATGAACTACGAGCCCCGCCTCCCCGGCTTCGGCGGAAGCGACTCGTGCGACTGGGCGAAGTTCCTCGAGACGCTCATGGCGAAGGGCTATTCGCGTCCGTTCGTCATCGAGAACGAGGGATGCAACAGCTCGCACACCGGCAACATGGGCGCCACCATGCAGGGCTTCCGCGCGACGATCCTCAACACGGCTCCAGTCGTGTGGCCGCTCGGTCCGAACGGATACGCCTTCGACAAGTCGGCCCTCAAGCCGATGAAGCTCGGGAACACGAATCTCAAGCAGGTCACGATGAAGGACCTCGTCTGAGAAACATCCAACCACCTAACCACCCAACCACCTAACTATCCAACCATGAACCTCTCAAGAAGAAACTTCCTCGGCGGCATGGCCGCCACCACCGCGTTCGCTGCGGCCCCCGGCTGCGCGACCTTCTGCAAGTCCTGCCGTCCCGGCAAGATCGCCCTGCAGCTCTATTCGCTGAACAAGTGGATCCCCGCCCAGGACCCCGTTGGCAAGGTCGCCCTCTCCAAGGCGCTCCTCAAGATCAAGGAGGTCGGATTCGAGGGCGTCGAGTTCGCGGGCTACTACGGAGCCAGCCCGGCTGAGCTCAAGCAGTACCTCGCGGACGCCGGCCTTGTCGCGGTCGGTACGCACGTCGGCAACGACAAGTACGGCTTCAACGTCAAGGAGAACAAGTTCGACGCCGACGTCCTCAAGAAGACGCTCGACTTCGAGGTCGCGTACGGCAACACGCTCGTGATCTGCCCCGGCGGCGGCAACATCCCGCCCGGGTGCTCCTGGTCCACCGGCCAGGGCGGCAACATCGGCAAGCCCTCGCAGGAGATCGACGACTTCACCAAGAAGCTCTGCGACCTCTACAACAAGGCCGCGGCCGTCGCCGCGACGATGGGCTGCAAGATCGGCCTCCACAACCACACGTGGGAGCACGGCGTCAAGATGACGAACGGACAGTCCTTCTGGGACTTCTTCTTCTCCAACACCGACAAGGCGGTCTGCATGGAGCAGGACGTCGGCTGGACGACCTGCGCCGGCGACATGTTCCCCGGACTCAGCCCGATCGACCAGTACAAGAAGTATCC
>JAFPDR010000213.1 GCA_017389885.1 Kiritimatiellia bacterium | reverse complement strand
TCCTCGGGCGCGATCCGCAACCACCAGGTCGAGGTGATGTACAAGGCGTTCGAGATCGCGGGCTACACGAAGGACGACGTCGTGAAGAAGTTCGGCGCGCTCCACCGCGCGTTCCAGTTCGGCGCGCCGCCGCACGGCGGAATCGCCCCCGGCGTCGACCGCATGGTCATGCTCCTCACCGACACGCCCAACATCCGCGAGGTGATCGCCTTCCCGATGAACCAGAAGGCGCAGGACCTCCTCATGGGCGCGCCCAACTACGTGACCGAGCAGCAGCTCCGCGAGCTCCACATCAAGATCCGCGGAACGGGCAGCGAGGTCGGCGAGCAGCCGAAGGCGTAATACACGCGCGAAGTCTTCGGCGAAAGCGCTTGGATTAGCCACAGGCGCGGGGTGCCGCTTTTGACTCGACTATACGGCGATGGCGGCCCCAAGGAGCGGCGAGACGTCCCGTCTCGCCGCTTGCTTCAGTCTTCGTCGGAGGCCGCAGGGTCCTTGAGCTTCACGCCGAGGTCCTTGAGGCGTATCGTCACGAGCTCCTCGGCAGAGGGGTCCGGAAGCTCCGTTACGCGGAGCGACTGGCGCTCGACGGACTTCTCGAACAGGTTCCTCGCCCAGCGCGCGTTGCCGAAGTTCTTGTCGCGCTTCTCCGTGAGCATGGAGATGTACGGAAGAAGCCACCTCTCCGTGTCGTCCGAAAGCCTGTACTTCGCCTTCTTCGCCATCGAGCGGTACACCTCCGCAAGCTCCTTCGCGCTGTAGTCCGGGAACTCCACCGTCCTGTTGAACCGGCTCTCGAGCCCGGAGTTGATCGCCATGAAGCGCTTCATCTCCTCCTTGTACCCGGCGATTATCACGACCATCGACCCCCGCGCGTCCTCCATGCGCTTGAGGAGCGTCGCGACCGCCTCAGCGCCGTACTGGTCGTTCTCGCCCTGGTTGAGCTGGTACGCCTCGTCGATGAAGAGTATCCCGCCCGCGGCGGAGTCTATGAGCTTGTTTGTCTTGGCGGCCGTCTGGCCCTCGTACTTCGCGACGAGCCCGGAGCGGTCCGTCTCCACGAAGTTCGCGCGTTCAAGGACTCCGAGCGCGCGGAACGCCTTGCCGAGTATGCGCGCGACCGTCGTCTTGCCCGTGCCGGGATTTCCGGTGAACACGAAGTTGTAGCTCATCGTGACGTTGTTCTCGAGCCCCTTCTCGGCGCGCAGCTTGTTGGCGCGCACCGTCGCGACGAGGCGACGCACCTCGTCCTTCACGGGCTGGAGCCCGACGAGCGAGTCGAGCTCCGCAAGCACGTCCTCGATCTTCGGCGCGCGGATGTCCTCCTTCCGCTCGCCAGAGGAGAGGTCCGCAAGCGCGAGCGTCTTCAGCGCCTCTGCGTCAAGCTCGCCGGACTCCGCAAGGCGCGTCGCCTGGCGCGCAGTGGCGTCCTCGAAGAGCTGGCGCACGAACCGCGCGTTGCCGAACGTGCGGTCGCGCTTCGCAGTGAGCTTCGCGATCGCCGCGTCGAGCCCGGCGTCGAGATCCGGAGCGAGCGCGAACTCGTTCTTCTTCGCCATCGAGCGGAATATCGCGGCGAGCTCGGGCGCCGTGTAGTCCGCGAACTCGATCATCCGCGGAAAGCGGCTCCTCAGCCCAGAGTTCGCGTCGAGGAAGTCGCGCATCTCGTCCGTATAGCCCGCCGCGATCACGATGAGCCTGTCGCGATCGTCCTCCATGCGCTTGAGTAGCGTCGCGATTGCCTCCTTGCCGTAGTCGTCGTTTTCTCCGCTCACGAGCTGGTACGCCTCGTCCACGAAGAGGATTCCGCCAATCGCCTCGTCGATCTTCGCGTTCGTCTTGACCGCGGTCTCGCCCTCGTAGCGTCCGACGAGCCCCGAGCGGTCCGTCTCCACGAGCTGCCCCGTCTTCGCGATGCCGAGCGCGCGGAACGCGCGCGCGACGATTCGCGCGACGGTCGTCTTTCCGGTGCCGGGGTTGCCGGTGAAGACCATGTGGTACGTCATCGGAGGCACCTTGAGCCCCTGCGCGCGCCGCGCCTCGTTGACCTTCGCGAGATTCACGATCTTCCTCACCTCGGACTTCACCTCCTCGAGTCCGACGAGCGAGTCGAGTTCCGCAAGCACCTCCTCCACGGACTCTACCGCGTTCGTGGCCGGCGATGCGCTGCCCGCCGCAGACGACGCGTTGTTAGTCGCCGGCGTTTCGTCGGCTTCGGACGAGTCTTCGAGGGCGATCGGATGCGCTATCGCAAGCGCAAGGCAGACGAGGGCACCGAGCGGGCCGATAAGGATGCGCGCCCACCGCGGCGTCCGCTCGTTGAATACGGCGATGCGGACGATCCACACGGGGATCGCCATCGCCATCATGTATATGAGCGTGGATACCGCGCAGTCCTCGGGGAACGCAAGCACGAGGACCACGAAAAGCGCGACGTCGACCAGACATCCGAGTCCGACCGACGCCGCGTTCTTGCCTGATATGCCCATATATTACGCCGGCTTGGTGGGGAGCTTTAGCCCAGGCTTCATGCCGGGCTTCGGCGGGAGCTTGAGTCCGGTCGGAAGCGTGCCCTTCGTCGGGAGCTTGAGGCCGGTCGGAAGCGCACCGGGCTTGTGGGGGAGCTTCAGGCCGGGCTTGAGCCCGGGCTTGAGCCCCGGAATCGTCGGACGGCGCAGGGCCGTTCCGCCCGGACGAGGAACAGCTGCTGTCTTCGTCGGGGAGACCGGCTTGAGCTCCTCGACGGGAGCGAGCTCCTCCACCGGCTCGAGCGGCGTGATGGGCGTGAGCTCCTCCACCGGCTCGAGAGGCGTGACGGGCTCAAGAGGCGCGACGGGCTCAAGTGCCTCGACCTTGGGAGCGGGCGCGGCAGGCTCGCTCTTTGGCGGCTCGACGGGCTTGACGGGCGCGATCGGCTTCGCGACTTCGACGGGCTTGATCGGCTCTACAGGCGCAATCGGCTCCACCGGCTTCGCGGGCTCGATAGGCTTGACCGCCTCGACGGGTTTGACGGGCGCAATCGGAGACACGGGCTTCATGGGCTCGATCTCCGTCTTGCGTGGCGTGATGAGGGACGGCGCGGTCGGATGCGGCGGCTCGACGAGCTTGACGACCGTGGGCTTCACGAGCGGAATCGGACTCGGCGGCGGCGCGCTTGCGGCGGGCGCCGCGGCCACGGGCTCCTCGGTGAAGTCGAACGAGGCGATCTCCATGAGTCCGCAGCGGATGGAGTCGCCCTTCTCGATCTTCTCGGGCGCCTCTATCTTCACGCGGTTGCGGTACGTGCCGTTGGTGCTGCCGAGGTCCTCGACATACCATCCGCCGTCCTTGTAGAATATACGGGCGTGGTGGCGGGAGAATCCATCCACGTTGATCGGTGCGATCGTGTTGCCGATCTCGCGCCCGATTGTTATCACTGCTGACTTGTCGAAGGCGTATCCGAAGTAGATACCCTTGATGTTGGCGATAAACTTGATATTCATGTTTGTAATTATATCACAATTTCATCCCGGCGGCAACCGCGGCACCCGGGGTTTTAGGGGCGGACGGGGTATGCAGCCTGCGGGAGAATTTGGTATAATACCCGCAAAGACAGGCATTTGCAAGACACAGTCAAAGAAAGGGAGAAAAACATGGCATGTTTCACGGTTCCACTCGCCACCGCGGCGGTCGCATCAGCGGTGAAGACGACGCTTCCGAAGTCCGCGGAGGGCAACCCCTTCGTTCGCAGGCTCGGCTGGCTCGGGAAGATGATGTTCGGCGGCAGCTTCCTCCTCGCCATCGAACACGTCTACCACGGCGAGATCATCTTCACCCCGCCCTTCCTCACCGCGGCGAAGGAGGGACCCGAGGCCGTGGGCGAGATGCTCCACGAGATGGCCACGCGCGG
>JAFPDR010000212.1 GCA_017389885.1 Kiritimatiellia bacterium | reverse complement strand
GTCACGACGCTGCTCGCAACGACTGCCGGCGCCACGATCGCGTCCGCTATCACGCCTCCTACAACGCCACCCACGAAGCCCGGCCAGAAGTGGCTGCCGCCGCGTCCCCAGGAGCTGTAGTGGTGGTGATGGTGGTACATGGGCGGAGGCGGCGGGCGGTGCATCGGCATGCGGGGCCCCATGTGGTGGTGCATCATCGGCATCGGCCCGCGGGGTCCGCCGAATCCGCCGCGCGGTCCGCCGAAGCCGCCGTGCGGCCTTGCGAGAAGCGTTCCGGCGACAAGCGCCGTCGCAACAGTCATCAGTACCTTCTTGTTCATTTTGTCTTTCCTTTCTCCGCTTTTTCGCGGTTGCATTCGGTTAGGCGGACCTCCGCGAAAAAACTGACACAAATTCTATCTTTTTTTGCCGGCCTCCCAATTCCGCCAGCTTTCGCGCATAAACTTGACGGAACGCGAAAATATCTGGTCGACGTTCGCGGCGGACGAGACGTCGAGGAAATCCCTTATCTCCTCGCTCGACAGGAAGAAGCGCGTCTTCAGCAGGTGGATGTAGCACCTCTCCGGGTCTTCGTTCCAGAGCAGGCGGAAGAAATACAGCGTCATCCGCCACGCCTCGAGGCGCATCATCTCGTGGTCGTATACGGGAAGCGCCATCGCCTCGCCTTCGCCCTCCGCATCGGGATGCGCGCCCTCGATGGAAATCTCCCCGTGCTTGTTCGGGTCCGCGTTGAGCACGTACCCCCTCACGTACCGCTTGAGCCATCCCTCGAAGCTGCCCTCGCCGCGGTAGAGGTCGATCTTGCCCTTCCCGATCATCTCCTCGTAGAGCATGCCCATCAGGTCGCCGGCCGTCAGCGAGAAGCGCTCCATCATCTCCGCGGAGCGGACGGACTTCGACTCCGGCTCGACGACACGCTCCCACACGAGCTTCCAGCCCGCGTCCTCCCCTTCCTTCACAAGCCTGTGCCACTCTCTGTCGTCCATGAAACGCCTCCCCGCGGTCAGCCAAACGTCGGAACGCCCGGAATGGGCTTCATCCCCTCCCTGTGCAGCCAGATCGGCACGGAATGCTTGCCGGCCACGAACTGCGCGAAAGTCATGGACGCCTCGCCGTCCTTAACCATGAGCTTCTGCCCGGCGAACTCGAACACCCCCGACGCAACCGGATGCTCCTCGCCGTCGACTATCGTTATGGGCAGAACCGTCTCCGCCGTCGATCCGGGCGGAAAGGTTATGCGCGCTATCCAGCGCATCTTCATGTCCTTCGTCGGATGCGAATGGAACATGAACGATATAGTCTTGCCTTCGGGAGTCTTCATCTGCGGATATTATAGCATAATCCATCCGCAGTATGCGAGCGCATCCTCGCCGCAGGCGCGGAAGGCGCGAAGCTACTTCGCGAGCGAGATCTCGTAGCGGTAGGAGGCGTCCTTGGGGGACTTTCCGTGGAGGATGCGCAGGGAGAAGACCCTGCCCTTCACGGGAGTCGGCTCGTGCGCGAGCATGAACGTGTTGAAGTTCCCCTCGCGCTCGGCGAGCTCGAAGCTGACCGCGTCCTTCGGAGCGTGCACCGTGTACACGAACGCGCCGTTGCGGAAGCGCGACACGCCGTCATTCCGCTCGACGACGCCCGCGTTCGGCGCGGCAAGCGCATGCTCGACGCACGTCGCGACCTCGTACGCGCCGTCCGACGCGGTGATGCCCGAGCCCTCGCAGGCGATACCGTCCGGCGAGAACGTCCACTTCTTGTGCGCCACAAGCCCCTCGCGCTCGAAGGTGAACTCGAAGGCGCCGCCATCGCCCGCGGACCCCGCGCGGATGTCGTCGCGTTTGTTGCGCGAGTCCTTTCGCACGACGGGCTTGCCGAGGTACGCGGTCACGCCCGGTATCATGCGCCAGTCGTCCCAGAGCGGGAACACGTTCTCGTATTCGCGTCCGGTCGCGTACGTCATCAGCGCGCCGTCCGCCATGCACATCCCCTTCGCGTTGTCCTCGTTGATCCACGTCTCCGTTCCGGTGATCCTCGGCGTGGACGCGCGGACGGACGCCATGAAGCCCTGCGCGCGGTAGACGGCGTAGGCGCTCTTGTCGAAGTAGCGGAACCCGAAGCGCGGCGCGGGGCGGACCCATCCCGTCTTCTCGAGGTTCTCGAACGCGCGCTCCACGTTCGCCGCCTTGGTGCGCTGGGTGTCCCTGTGCAGCTGGCGGCCCATCGCGGAGACGTCCATCATCCCCTTCCAGCATATCCACGAGTATCCCTCCGATGCGAGCCTGCGCACGAGCTCGAGCTTCTCCGGCGGATACTCGAAGCCCGTCCCCGCGAGCAGCGCGGCGAGGCGCGACTGCGAGACGAGGAAGCTGAGGCCGTAGTTGCCGAACTGCGGCTGCTCGCCGTGCTGGTGGAAGCACCAGTCGGAGCGGATGCCCTCGCGCTCGCCCATGCGGACCTCGCGGAGGACGTCCTTTAGCGCGGACCTCACCAGCGCCTCGTCGCGCGCGAGCATTCCGCGCCTGAGGCGGTTCTCCGACATCCACGCGAAGTTCTGCCCCGTCTTCGCGTGGCCCGGCTCCTCGACCGTCATCAGCTCGATGATGCCGCGGCGCTCCGCGTCCGTGAGCTCTCCGTCCATCATCACCCCCGCGTCGCCGAGCGACATCGGGACGCCTATGATGTTCCACCACCAGTTGGGGTTGCCGAAGCGGTGCTTCAGCCAGAAGCCGAGCGCCCTGTGCGCCGCCTCCAGCGACTCGCGGCTTCCGTTCCTGCGCCAGTCCGCCGCCAGTATGCGCAGCCGCGCGCGCACATGCGCGCCGACGGGCCACTCTGAGCGCGACTTGTCGGAGTAGTCGATGTCGCCCCACGAGCCGTCCGCCTTCATCGAGGCGCGCAGCGCCGCCGCGCGCGAGACGTCCTGCTCGGCCGCCGCCGCGTCCGCATAGCGCGCGACGAGGAGCTCCAGCCCGCCTTCCGCGGCAAATGCGCCGCGGAACGCGACAATCGCCGCGAGGGCGAGCGCCGCGCGGATCACTTCGCGACTCCCTTCCTGTAGGCGCGCACCGCCTCGATCCACGCCTCGGGTGTCGTTATCTCGCCGGCCTTCGTCCAGGCCGTTCCCGCCCAGAAGGTGAAGTTCGGCTTCCTGAACGCGAGGACGCGGCAGTTCATGTGGTCCGTCATCACCTCGACCTCCGAAGGATCTGCGACGAATATCGCCTCCATCGTCGAGCCGTTCTCGCCCTTCGGATCCTCGAAGAGCGAGACAAGCCCCGCCTCCTCGACGAGCACCCCCTTGTGGTCGCGCCTGGGCTCGAGGTCAAGCCCCGGGCCCGCGCGGAAGTCGCCGCGGAAGCGTTCGGGGTGCTCGAAGCCGACGTCGCACCTGAAGAACCTCTCGCCGCGCCGCAGCGTCACGTGGCACGTCATCTTCCCGGCGGCCGCGCAGGCGGGGTACACGAGCTCGAACTCGCAGTAGTCGTCTCCCGTGTGGATCACCCTCGACGTCTCCCAGTCGGGATAAGTCTTCCACTCGCCGTCGCCCCAGAAGGCGATCCCGCCGAGTCCGCGCGACGCGCCGATCGTGTAGTTGTCGAGCACTCCGCCGAACGGCACCTCGTGCCAGTTCACGTTGACGCCCTTCCCGTGCAGGAGCTTCGCCGCCGCGCCGTTCTCGCCCGGCGTCTTGTTGAAGATGTCCCATCCGGACCACTTGTGGTACTCGCCCGGACCGTACGCGCGCATCCCGAACTTGTCGTTCTCCCAGCAGAAGTCGTTCTGCCGCTCCGGACACACCTCGGCGTTGCAGATCGCCGCCGCAAGCATCAACGCTATCATTTCGCCCTCCTTATCCTGATGAAGTTGACCGCGCACATCGCGGCCGCGAGAAGCCCCGCGCCCACCGCGCCCGCCCACTTGAGCGTCACGACGAGGTGGTAGACGAGCCAGCACCAGAGGGCGGACGCGAAGTCGAGCGCCGCCCCGCCCTCGAAGCCCTCCGGAACGGCGATGCCGTCGCAGTTCGCCGCGGCGATCGCCTTTGTGAAGGCGGGCGTCAGGTTCGTGACGAAGAAGAGCCCCGCGACGAGCGCGACGAGTCCGATGACGAACGTCTTCGGCACGTTGCCCTTCGTTATCGGCAGGACGCACGGGAAGAGGTAGAACATGCCGGCGAGCGAGGCGAGCGGAAGGAACTTGTTGCCGGGCAGGAACACGGAGAGGAAGAGGATCACGGGGATGAGCAGGATCGACACGACGAGCGTCGTCGGATGTCCGATCACGAGCGCGGGGCTCATTCCGATCGAAAGCCCCTTGAGGCCAGAGAAGCGCCTTTCGACGAAGCTCCTCGTCTGCTCGCAGATCGGCTTGAGGCCCTCGATGAAGAGAGATGTGATGCGCGGGATGAGCTCCATCACCGCGCCGACGGTGACGCCGAGCTTGAGGATGGACGGAATCGAATCGACGACGCCCTTCCAGGAGTCGCACTTAAGCGCGCCGATTCCGCACCCGATGACGAGCCCGAGGAAAAGCGGCTCGCCGAGGAGCCCGAACTTCTTCTTCATCCCCTCCGCGTCTATGTCGAGCCTCGAGAAGCCCGGGATGCGGTCGAGGAGCCAGCCGATCGCGACGGCGAACGGGG
>JAFPDR010000026.1 GCA_017389885.1 Kiritimatiellia bacterium | reverse complement strand
CGATCGTCGACGTCATCCCGATGGACGAGACGATCGCCGCGATCGAAAAGCTTGGCAGGAAGGCCATCGGAATCAAGGCCGACCTCTCGAAGGGCGAGAAGGAGGCCCCGAAGATCGTCGCCAAGGTCGTCAAGGCGTTCAAGAAGGTCGACATCCTCGTCAACAACGCGGGCATCATCCGCCGCGAGCCGTTCGCCGAGCACAGCGCGAAGAACTGGAACGACGTGATCTCGATCAACCTCTCGACCCCGTTCTTCCTTTCGCAGGCCGTGGTGCGCCAGATGATCAAGCAGGGCAAGGGCGGCAAGATCATCAACATCGCGTCGATGCTCTCGTTCCAGGGCGGCATCCTCGTTCCGGGCTACGCTGCCTCGAAGGGCGGCATCAAGTCGCTCACGATGCTCATGGCGAACGAGCTCTCGAAGGACGGGATCTGCGTGAACGCGATCGCCCCTGGCTACATCGCGACCGCGAACACCGCGCCGATCCGCGCCGACAAGAAGCGCAACAAGGCGATCCTCGACCGCATCCCCGCCGGACGCTGGGGCACGCCGGACGACCTCAAGGGCATCTGCGTCTTCCTCGCCGCGCCCGCGTCCGACTACATGACCGGCTACACCTACGCCTGCGACGGCGGCTGGCTTGCAAGGTAAGGCTCAGTCATAAAAGGACCCCTGCAATGATCATTTCGTCAATCATTCTCGCGGCCGCTGCGGCCTGTCCCTGCGAGGCGAAGCTCCAGGCGATGCTCCCCGACGTCTTCGCGAAGAGCGCGGCTCACTACCGCGCGATCGACGCGGCGGCGACTCCGCTCATGGACAAGGGCGACGTCAAGGAGGCTGTTCCGCACGGGGACAAGCCGCACGGCGAGCGCCGCGTCCCACACGGATGGAACGCCAAGACCGGAAAGCTCGACATGCGTTCCATCTACTGGTGGACGTCCGGACACTTCCCGGGCTCGCTGTGGTACCTCTACGAGGCGACGGGCGACGACTTCTTCAAGGACCGCGCGACGGTCTGGACGGAGTCCATCGCCCCGAACTCGAAGGTGTCCGACAACCACGACGTCGGCTTCATCATGTACTGCTCGTTCGGCAACGCGAGGAGGCTGCTGAAGACGGACAAGTACGACGCGCTGCTCCTCGAGACGGCGGACTCGCTCTCGAAGCGGTTCAGCCCCGACCTCGGGGTCATCAGGAGCTGGGGTGCGATAGGCGAGAAGAAGAACTTCCTCGTCATCCCCGACAACATGATGAACCTCGAGCTCCTCGAGTGGGCGGCGAAGGCGAAGGGCGGCGACAAGCGCTTCGACGACATCGCGCGCTCCCACTCCGTGAAGACGATGGAGCACCACTTCCGCGCGGACGGCGGCACGTACCACGTGCTGAACTACGACCAGCGCCCGGGCTTCCTCGGCGCGGTCCAGGAGATCCGCCGCGGACAGGGCCGCTCGTGCGAGACGGCGTGGAGCCGCGGCCAGAGCTGGGCCATCTACGGCTACACGATGATGTACCGCGAGACGAAGGAACCCGCCTTCCTCGAGTTCGCGCAGAAGGTCTCCGACTTCGCGATGAACCATCCGAACATGCCCGCCGACGGCGTCCCGTACTGGGACTTCGGCGCGCCGGGCGAGGAGCGCGACTCCTCCGCCGCGTCGATCATGGCGTCCGGGCTCCTCGAGCTCTCGACGTTCGTTCCGGGCGACAAGGGCGCGAAGTACCGCGCGTTCGCCGTGAAGCAGCTCCTTTCGCTCTGCTCCGACGAGTACTTCGCGAAGCCGGGCGAGAACGGCGACTGGCTCCTGAAGCACGGAGTCGGGCACAAGCCCGCCGGCGGCGAGATCGACACTCCGCTCGACTACGGCGACTACTACTTCCTCGAGGCGCTCCTCCGCTTCAAGGCCCTCGCGGGGAAGTGACGCTGGCCCCATGCCGGCGATCTGGCCGGACGGCGCGCGCCGTCCGGCCAAATTCATTTTTTGGTATAATATGCGAGGCAGGATCGCAGGGTCCGGAGGAAACGCCATGAACGAGAGCCTTAACGAAGAGATAGCGAGACTCAAGAAGGAGCGCAGCGCCGTAGTGCTTGCGCACAACTACACGCGCGCGGAGGTGCAGGATGCCGCGGACTACACCGGCGACTCGCTCGAGCTCGCGCGCAGGGCCACGCAGGTGGATGCGGACGTCATCGTGTTCTGCGGCGTCTACTTCATGGCGGAGACCGCCGCGATACTCAACCCCGGCAAGACGGTGCTCATTCCCGATCCGTCCGCCGGGTGCCCGATGGCGGACATGATCACCGGCGCGCAGCTCCGCGAGCTGAAGGCGAAGCATCCGGGCGCGAAGGCCGTCTGCTACGTCAACTCCACCGCCGAGGTGAAGGCCGAGTGCGACATGTGCGTCACGAGCGGAAACGCCGAGAAGGTGATGAAGACGTTCGCGCCTGACCAGGAGATACTCTTCGTCCCCGACCAGCACCTCGGCGGACACATCGCGGGGCTGCTCGGCCGCGCCTACACGCTGTGGCCCGGGTACTGTCCGACCCACCAGGCGATAACCCCGGCCGGCATCGCCGCGGCGCGCGCGGCGCATCCGGGCGCTCCGGTGCTCGTCCATCCCGAGTGCGCGAGGCCCGTGCGCGAAGCGGCGGACCACGCGCTCTCCACCGGAGGGATGTGCCGCTTCGCCCGCGAGAGCGACGCGAAGGAGATCGTCGTCGGAACCGAGGTGGGAATTCTCCACCGCCTGCGCAAGGAGAACCCCGGCAAGGCGTTCTATCCGGTGAACGAGCGCATGACCTGCCCCAACATGAAGAAGACGACTCTCGAAAACCTCGCCGCCGCGCTGCGCGAGATGAAGACGCGCGTGACGGTTCCGGAGGAAATATCCGTGCGCGCGCGCCGCGCGATAGAGGCGATGCTCGCGATAGGCTGAGGCGGAGGGCTTTGAAGATGAGAATACTTTTCCTGAGCGACATCCACGGAGTCCCCTCGGCCCTCGAGGCGGCGCTCGCCGCGGCGGACACGCTCGGCTACGACAAGATCGCGCTCCTGGGCGATCTCCTCTACCACGGACCGCGCAACGGCGTGCCGAACTTCTACGACCCGGTGAAGGTCGCGGCGATGCTGAACGGACTCAAGGACAGGATAGTGGCCGTCCGCGGGAACTGCGACGCCGAGGTGGACCAGATGATGGTCGAGTTCCCGATAACGGACGACTACCGGGTCCTCGACGCGGGCAACAGGAAGTTCTTCCTCACGCACGGGCACCTCTGGAACGAGTGGAAGCTTCCGCCGGTCGGAATCGCCGACGTGCTTGCGCACGGACACACCCACGTCCCCGAGCTGAAGACGCTCGAGTGCGGGATGACAATCTTCAACCCCGGCTCGGTGTCGCTCCCCAAGGGCGGCTCCAGCCGCTCGTTCGGATACTACGACGGAGAGAACCTGAGGCACTATGTCGTTTGACGCGGTGATACTCGCGAACGGGGAGTTTCCGAAGAAGGGCGGCGCCGCATGGAAGCTGCTCGCCTCCGCAAAGCGGGTCATCGCGTGCGACGGCGCGGCGAAGGCGTACCGACGCCGCTTCGGGAAGCCTCCGTTCGCAGTCGTGGGGGACATGGATTCCGTCGGACGGGTCCCTGAGGGCGCCGAGGTGGCGCGGATCCCCGACCAGGAGACGAACGACCTCGAGAAGGCGGCGCGCTGGTGCCGCGCGCGCGGATGGAGGCGGCTCGTCGCCGTAGGGGCGTCCGGCAGGCGCGAGGACCACGCGATAGGCAACGTCTTCCGCGCGCTCGACCTCGGCGTTGAGCTCGTCTCCGACTTCGGACGCTTCGTGCCGTTCCGCGGAAAGGCGTCCTTCCGCGTCGCGAAGGGCACGCCCGTTAGCGTGTTCGCGCCGGACGCGGCGACGCGCATGACGTCGAAGGGGCTCGAATGGCCCTTGGACGGGGTGAAGTTCGCCAACCTCTACTGCGCAACGCTCAACCGCGCGTCGTCCGCGCGCGTGGAGATGACCTCCGACCGGCCGGCACTGGTGTACATCGCGTCATGAAGATCACACTTGCGAGCGGAAGTCCGAGAAGGGCGAAGATTCTCGAGGACCTCGGCGTGGAGTTCGACGTCGTGAAGACGGACGCGCCGGAGGCGAGCTATCCGCACGACCCCGAGCGCACGGTGCGCGAGAACGCGCTCGCGAAGGGCGCGGCGGCTGCGCCGCGGACGAGGGTGCTCTCGGCGGACACGATAGTCTGGTTCGGCGGACGAATCTACGGCAAGCCGCGCGACCTCGAGGAGGCGAAGGAGTTCCTGCGCGAGCTTTCGGGGAAGGTCCACACGGTGTTCACCGGCGTCGCGTTCGACGGAGACGTAAAGGTCGCGCGGAGCGACGTGAAGTTCCGCAGGCTTTCGGACGCGGACATCGAGGAGTACGTCGCGAGGGTGCGTCCGACGGACCGCGCGGGCGCGTACGACATCGACGAGTCGGGCGACTTGATCGTCGAGTCGTACACGGGCAGCTACGAGAACATAATGGGGCTTCCGACGGAGCCCCTCAGGGAATGGGGGATTGCATGAAGGCGGTTGTCGTCCTTTCTGGCGGACAGGACTCCGCGACGGCGCTCGCGATGTGCGTGAGGCGGCACGGCGCGGAGAACGTCGCGGCGGTCACGTTCGCGTACGGGCAGCGCCACGCGCTGGAGACGAAGTACGCGCGCGCGCTTGCGAAGCGGATATTCGCGGTCGCCGCGTGGAAGCGCGTTCCGCTTTCGTTCTACGCCGACATAACGGACAACGCGCTCCTCTCGAAGGACGTCGCCATCGGGCGCAGGAAGGGCGCGAAGTGTCCGAACACCGTGGTCGAGGGACGCAACGCCGTGTTCCTCACGCTCGCGTCCGTATGGGCGAAGTCGCTCGGCGCGAAGGAGGTGTGGACCGGAGTCTCGGAGGCGGACTTCTCCGGCTACCCCGACTGCCGCGAGGAGTTCGTGCGCGCGCACGAGAAGGCGACGCGCCTCGCGCTCGACTGGCCGGTGAAGTTCGTGACGCCCTTCATGCACATGACCAAGGCGGAGGAGTGGGCGCTCGCGGCGAAGCTCGGCATTCTGGACATAATAGAGGACCACACGCTCACGTGCTACAACGGCATTCCGGGGCGAGGCTGCGGGAAGTGCCCCGCGTGCCGCCTCCGCAGCCGCGGCTACGCGGAGTTCGTCAAGGCGGCTTGCAAAAACAGCAAACAAGGAGGAAGAAAATGAAGGCAGGGCACAAAAGGACGGCTGTCGCGCTGGCGGCGTTCTGCGCGGCAGGCGCGGCATTCGGGTTCGACCTTCGCGTCACGGTGTGGCGCGGCGAGAGCCACTCGGTCATAGTATCCGACGAATATCCCGAAATCTCCGGCTCCGCGCCCGGCATAGAGGTTCGCGGCGGCACGCTGATGCCGGTGCGCTACAACGCCGGCGCCACGCTGGAGTACAGGACCGTGGCGGACCGCGCGGAGTACGGCTCGAAGGCGCCGGGGATCCACTTCGCCACGATCACCGCCGCGCCGGACGCGAAGCCGGGCGAGTACAGGATGGGGCAGCTCGTCGTGACCGTCGTGGACAGAGTCCTTCCGCCGCCGCGCGAATGGAAGTACTTCCTCGACCTCTGGCAGCATCCGTGGGCCGTCGCGCGCGTGAACGGCGTTAAGCCGTTCTCGGACGCGCACTACGCGGCGATGGAGCCCCTGTGGCGGATGCTCGCGGACGCCGGGCAGAAGGCGCTCACCGTCACGCTCGTGGACCAGCCGTGGAACCACCAGTGCTACGACGCGTACGGCTCGATGGTCGTGCGCAGAAGGGGCGCGGACGGGAAGTGGACGTTCGACTACTCGGTGTTCGACAGGTACGTCGAGTTCGGCAGGAAGTGCGGACTCGGTCCGGACATCGCGTGCTACACGATGTGTCCGTGGGGATACATGGTGGACTACGTAGACGCGGACGGGAAGTCCGTCCGCGCGGAGGCGAGGCCGGGCAAGCCGTTCTTCGACGAGTACTGGGGCGCCTTCCTCGCAGACTTCTCGAGGCACCTCGAGGAGAGGGGCTGGCTGAAGGACGCCTACATCGCGATGGACGAGCGCTCGCCCGAGGACCTCGCCTACATCGCGAAGTTCGTGCGCCGCGTCGCGCCGGGGCTGAAGATCGCGATGGCCGGCAACCGCCGTCCGAGCGAGTTCAAGGGGATCGTGATAGACAACTACTCGCAGATACTCCCGCACGTCGACGCTCCTTTCCTCGAAGACGTCGCGGCTCGCCGCAGGGAGGGGAGGAAGACCACCTACTACGTCTGCTGCTGGCCGGAGCGTCCGAACACGTTCATGCGCTCCGGGCGTGGCGAAGCGTTCGTCTGCGGATTCTACCCGGCCGCGTGCGGACTTGACGGATTCCTCCGCTGGGCGTACAACAGCTGGGGCGCGGACCCGATGAACGACATGACGTATTTCCGCTGGACGGCCGGGGACGTCGCGCTGGTGTATCCGGACGGCTCGCCGAGCTGGAGGTTCCTCGAGCTGAGGAATGGAATCGTCGCCGCGGAGAAGTTCCGCATCCTCCGCGAGATGGGCGGACGCGATGCGCAGCTCGACGCGCTCGCCGCGAAGTTCGACCTCGGGAAGCTCCTCGACGGAACGGACTACATGGCGCTGCGCGGCGCAGTGCAGGAGACGGTGAACGCGAAGTGATTTTGAAAACAGGGAAAACAAAAAAGAAAGAGGCAGGGAAATGCTGGAAGAACTGAAGAAGTCGGTGTTTGTCGCGAACCAGAGGCTCGTCACGTCGGGTCTCGTCGTGCTCACGTGGGGCAACGCATCCGGGTTCGACCCGGAGTCGAAGCTCATGGTGATCAAGCCGAGCGGAGTTGACTACGACAAGATGAAGGCGGAGGACATGGTCGTAGTGGATCTCGACGGCAAGGTCGTAGAGGGGAGCCTGCGTCCTTCGTCCGACACCGCGACTCACCTCGAGTTCTACCGCAACTTCCCCGGGGTGCGGGGCGCGGTGCACACGCATTCCGTCGAGGCCACGGCATGGGCGCAGGCGTGCAGGGAGATTCCGTGCTACGGCACGACCCACGCGGACACGTTCCACGGGCCGGTTCCGGTGACGCGCGTCCTCACCGAGGAGGAGGTGGAGTCGGCCTACGAGCTCAACACCGGCAAGGTGATCGTCGAGCGCTTCCGCGGGCTTGAGCCGCTTGCCGTCCCGGGGGTTCTCGTGGCGGGGCACGCTCCGTTCACGTGGGGGAAGGATCCGCAGGACGCCGTTGACCACGCGATCGCGCTCGAGGCGATAGCGAGGATGGCGCGTCTCACGGAGCAGATCCACGCGGCGCAGAGCGCTCCCGGGCTCGTCCCCTACGTGGGCGAGAAGCACTACCAGCGCAAGCACGGCAAGAACGCCTACTACGGACAGCGCTGAGGCGGCGAATCGGAAAACGCAGAAGGGGAGCCGACATGAAGAACTTCGGGGTGGTTGTATGCGCGGCCGCGCTGGCGTCGGCGGTTTCGCAGACGTCGGGAGCCGCGCTTCCGCGCCTCAAGGTGAGCGACGGCGGACATTTCCTCGCGACGGAGGAGGGGAAGCCGTTCTTCTACCTCGCCGACACGGCGTGGGAGCTTTTCCACCGCCTGGACCGCGAGGAGGCCGTAAGGTATCTCGACAACCGCGCGAGGCTCGGCTTCAACGTCGTGCAGGCCGTCGCGATCGCAGAGGAGGACGGAGTGGGCACGCCGAATCCGTACGGCTTCAAGCCGTTCGCAGACGCGCGCACGCCTGTTCCGCTGACCAAGGACGGACCTGACAACGACTACTGGGACCACGTCGACTTCGTGGTGGACGCGGCGAACGAGCGCGGCATATACGTCGCGCTTCTTCCGACCTGGGGGCGCTGGTGGAAGAACGACAGGATATTCACCGCCGACTCCGCGCGAGGCTATGCGGAATGGCTGGCTCGGCGCTACGGCGGCAAGGCGGTCGTCTGGGTTCTCGGCGGAGACCGTCCGGTCGGCTCCGAGGAGGAGCGCGGCATAATCGCCGCGTTCGCCGAGGGGATAAGGGCTGGAGACGGAGGGCGGAACCTCGTCACGTTCCATCCGTGCGGAGGCAGGGGCTCTTCGCAGGACTTCCACTCCGCGCAGTGGCTGGACTTCAACATGTGGCAGCACGGACACGAGATCGACTACGCGCGGTACGAGAAGACGCTGCTCGACTGGCGCAGGTCTGATCCCGTGAAGCCCGTGCTCGACGGAGAGAGCGTGTACGAGGGGCATCCGGTGGCGTTCAACCCCGACGGTCGCGGGCACACCGTCGCCGCTGACGTGCGGCGCGCCCTCTACTGGGACGTCTTCAACGGCGCGTGCGGACACACGTACGGACACCACTCCGTATGGCAGATGTACGGCTCGAAGGCGGCGCAGAAGCACGCGCCGCGCGGCAAGAACCGTCCGATAAAGCCGTGGCACGAGGCGATAGACGATCCGGGCGCGGCGCAGATGCGCCACGCGAAGGACCTCGTGCTGTCGCATCCCTACTTCACGCGCGTGCCGGCGCCGGAGATGATCGTGCCGCATCCGCAGGGGGCGTCGATAGTCCCAGGCGCGGGAACGCGGCGCTTCGCCGCGGCTCGCGACTCGCAGGGCGGCTATGCGTTCGTGTACGTGCCGGTCGGGCGCGAGTTCGAGCTCGACCTCTCGGCGATGAAGGGCGCGGGCTTCAGGTTCGCGTGGATGAATCCGCGCGACGGAAGCTACTCGGAATGGACTGAATTCAGCCCCGTCCCGCGCAAGGCCTTCCGTCCGCCCGCGTACGGCGAACTGCTCGACTGGGTCCTGGTGATCGAACGCACCACGCCGTGAGACGGCCGCTGCGGTTTCCCTGCGATTCCATTGACGCCGCAGAAGGCGTCGCGGCGCTCGGCGTCCCACGTCACGACGGCCTTCTCGTATCTCGACCCGACGT
>JAFPDR010000211.1 GCA_017389885.1 Kiritimatiellia bacterium | reverse complement strand
GTCGGCGCGAAGGAGGCGACGGAGGAGTCGGGCCTCATCATCCAGGGACGCAGCTATGCGCGCATCGGACTCAGGTACACGGGGAAGCAGGAGTTCGAGGTCGTGTACGTCGAGTGCCGCGACGCGGACAAGGGGAAGGACGAAGACAATGCGGTTTTGCTTGCGACGGTTCCGGCGACGGTCATCGGCGCGGGGCTGCGCACGGCCAACGTGAAGGATGTCTGGCTCAAGGTCGACGTCACGCCCGGGGAGATTCCCGAGAAGGGACTGGGTCCGAAGGCGACGTGCGAATTCTCGTGGTCGCTCGACGGCGAGAAGTGGACGAAGTGCGGGAAGACGTTCCAGGCGCGCGAAGGCAAGTGGATCGGCGCGACCGTCGGCATCTACGCCGTGTCGGGCCAGGAATGCCGCGACCGCGGGTGGATCGACGTCGACTGGTTCCGCGTGCTGCGCCGCGACTGACGCGTGACGCGCGTCAGTTCTTCGGCCAGAAGCGGTCGGTGAGCTTGGAGGGAATGCCGACCTCGCCCTTTTCGAAGTTGTCGGCGAGGATCTTCCATCCGAGGTCGAGCGCGTCGATGAGCTCGATGTTGACCGAGAGGTCCATCATCTTCTCCTCGAACTCCGCGCCGTACTTCAGCAGCTTCTGGTCCCATGCGGACATCTTGAAGCCCATCGACTGCTTCTCGACGGTCTCCTTGTACTGCGCGTAGAGCTTGATCATCGCGTCCATGAGGGTGCGGTGGTCGTAGCGCGTCGTGTTCGCCTTGCGGAGGAGCTCCTTGTCGGTGATGTTCTCGGAAGCCCCGTCCAGCACCTTTGACATGAGGTAGGAGCGCTGGTCGGGCTTGTCGGGATCGACGCCCTTGTTGACCTGCTGCTTGAGGCGGGAGAGCGAGCCGAACGGCTCGATGCGTCCGTTCTTCAGGTAGAACTGCCCTTCGGTGATGTAGCCCGTGTTGTCCGGAACGGGGTGCGTCACGTCGTCGCCGGGCATTGTCGTGACGGCGAGGATCGTGATCGAGCCCGCGCCGTCGAAGTCAACGGCCTTCTCGTAGCGCGCGGCGAGCTGGGAGTAGAGGTCGCCCGGATAGCCGCGGTTGGAGGGGATCTGCTCCATCGTGATGGCGATCTCCTTCATCGCGTCGGCGAACGACGTCATGTCGGTGAGGAGCACCAGCACGTCCTTGCCGGTCAGCGCGAACTTCTCCGCGACGGCGAGCGAGACGTCCGGGACGAGCATGCACTCCACCGTCGGATCCGCCGCGGTGTGGACGAACATGACGGTCTTGGCGAGCGCGCCGGACTTGTCGAGCGTGTTGCGGAACTTCAGGTACTCGTCGTACTTCAGGCCCATTCCGCCGATGATGATGACGTCGGAGTTCGCCTGCAGCGCGATGCGCGCGAGGAGTTCGTTGTAGGGCTCGCCCGCCTTCGCGAAGATCGGGAGCTTCTGCGAGACAACGAGCGAGTTGAACATGTCGATCATCGGGATGTTCGTGCGCACCATGCGGTTCGGCATGATTCGCTTCGCGGGGTTCACTGAAGGCTGACCGATCGGCGAGGGGTTCTCGCTTATCGCGGGGCCTCCGTCGCGCGGGACGCCGGAGCCCGTGAAGGCGCGTCCGAGAAGGGCGTCGGAGAACGGCACCTTCATCGTCTCGCCGAGGAAGCGCACCTTCGCGGCGGTGTCAACGCCGCGCGCGCCGGCGAATATCTGCAGCGTCACGTTCGGTCCGTCGAGCTTGATGACCTGCGCGAGGGAGGTTCCGGCGCGCGACTCGACTTCGGCGATCTCGTTGTACTTCACGCCTTCCGCGCGCAGGGTCGCGACGGAACCGGAGAGCGCGTCGATCTTGTGGTATACTTTGTTGTTGAACATGGCAGTGAAAGTTGAAAGTTGAAGGGTTGGGGTTGTGTTATTTTCCGTCCGTCGCCTCTGCGACTTTCCTCTCGAGGCTGGCCTTGAGGGTCTTGAACTCGTCGGATCCGAACGGCTTGTCGTTCCAGTCGATGAACGACTGCTGGAGGTCGAGGAAGAACCTGCGGGTGGCGTCCTTCTCGGGGAACTCGAACTTCGAGTTGAGCACCTTCTCGACCATGTCGAACATCTCCTTCTGGCGGGCGACGGGAGTCGTGGCGTCCGACTCGGAGAACGCGTTCTGCTGCAGGTAGACGGCGTCGAGGAACTCGGACTTGAGGTAGGTCGTGAAGTCCTCGAGGCTCGTTCCCTCCTCGCCGACGACCTTCATCATCTGTCCGATCTCGTTGCCCCTGCGCAGTATCGCGCGCGCCTTCTCGACGCGGTCCTGCTCGATGACGGAGTTGTAGTGGCTCCAGGAGTCGAGCGGATCGATCGCGGGGTAGCGGCGCGCGTCGGAGCGCGCGCGGCTGAGGCCGTGGAACCCGCCGACGACCTTGAGCGTCGCCTGCGTAACGGGTTCGTCGAAGTTTCCGCCCGCCGGCGAGACCGTTCCGCCGATCGTGACGGATCCGGTCGACCCGTTGCGCAGCCTGACGCGCCCCGCGCGCTCGTAGAACGCCGCGATGCGGGACTCGAGGTACGCCGGGAACGCCTCCTCGCCGGGGATCTCCTCGAGGCGTCCGGAAAGCTCGCGCATCGCCTGCGCCCAGCGCGACGTGGAGTCCGCCAGAACGAGGACGTTCAGCCCCATCTGGCGGAAGTACTCCGCGAGCGTCACGGCGGTGTACACCGACGCCTCGCGCGACGCGACCGGCATGGAGGACGTGTTGCAGATGATGATCGTGCGCTTCATGAGCGACTGGCC
>JAFPDR010000210.1 GCA_017389885.1 Kiritimatiellia bacterium | reverse complement strand
TTTTTGAGAATATATTCGAATAAATTGGTAAATCCTGAAGAAACTCCCATTCCTTCATCATAAACATTTATCGGTTTTTGATTAAATTTTGTTTCTTCATTATTATTATAACATTCTTTATCAAATTTTATTTCTTTACAAACAAAATAGAAAGCCATCATTATACTTTCTAAATCTCCTTTTATTTTAGAATATTTTACTAAATAATTAATTACTTCATCAAAATTATAATCTTTTTTTTCTGGTTTGTTATTATAATATTTAAGAAATTTAGGTAATCCGACCCTAATTGACCCTATCTCCGGCACATACAGCCCGCCGTCGGGTGCAAGTCCCTGGAAAACCGTTTCCTGCGCCGTCGCCTCTATGCCGGTTCTTGTCGAAATGTACTTCATGTCTCTTCAAAACCCAGATTACTCTTCGCCGATCTCCGATTCCGCGAGGGTGGTGAATCCGCCGGCCCTGAGCGCGGACTCCGCCTTCGCGTTGTCCGAGAACCTGAACACCAGAACGGCCTTCTCGCCCTTGTGGAACGCAAACGCGTAGCTGTACTCGATGTTGACGCCCGCCTTGTCGAGGGCCGCCATCACCTCCGCCATCCCGCCCGGACGGTCGGGAACGCAAACGGCGAGCACCTCGCTCACCTTCGCGGCGTGTCCCTTGGCGGCAAGCGTCTCCTTGGCCTTCTCGTGGTCGTCTACGATCATGCGGACGATTCCGAAGTCCGTCGTGTCGGCGAGCGAGAGCGTCGCGATGTTGATCCCCGCGTCCGCGAGGTCGCGGCAGATGCGCGAGAGCTGTCCCGGCTCGTTCTGGAGAAAGATTGATATCTGCCTGATGTGCATGGTGTGGGTCCTTCAGTTGGTAGTTGGTAGATGGTAGTTGGTAGTTGGAATCAATTGAACATGAACTCGACTACGTCGCCGTCCTGCATCTCGTACTCCTTGCCCTCGGGGCGGAGCGCGCCGGCTTCGCGAGCGCCCTTCTCGCCGCCGTGCTTGATGTAGTCGTCGTACGAGACGACCTGGGCGCGGATGAAGCCCTTCTCGAAGTCGGTGTGGATCACTCCGGCGCACTTCGGCGCCTTCCAGCCGCGGCGGAAGGTCCACGCGCGGACCTCCTTCGGCCCTGCCGTGAGGAAGCTCGCGAGGCCGAGCGTGTGGTAGGCGAGCTTGATCGTGCGGTCAAGCGAGCTTTCCGTCAGCCCGTAGCTGTCGAGGAACTCCTTCGCCTCGGCGTCGGAGAGCCCCGCGAGGTCCGCCTCCATCTGCGCGCAGACTACGACGCACTCGGCGCCTTCCTTCGCGGCGTAGGCCTTGAGCGCGTCGACGTGCGGGTTTCCCTCTCCCGTCACGTTGTCGTCCGCAACGTTGGCGCAGTAGATGACCTTCTTGTCGGTGAGGAAGTGGAGCTCCCTGATTACGCCCTCTATCGCGTCCGTCTCCTTGCGCGGGAACGAGCGGACGCTCTTGCCCTCCTCGAGGTGCTTGAGGAGCGCGGCGCACGCCTCCGCCTCGGGACGCAGCGCGGGCTTGGCCTGCGCCTCCTTCTTGATGCGGTCGTAGCGCTTCTGGAGCTGCTCCATGTCAGCAAGTACGAGTTCGGTCTCGATGACCTCCGCATCGCCGACGGGGTCGATGGGCGCGGACTTGTTTCCGCCTTCCTGGACGTGGATGATGTCGTCGTTCTCGAAGCAGCGGACGACATGGAGGATCGCGTCGCACTCGCGGATGTTCGCGAGGAACTTGTTTCCGAGGCCCTCGCCCTTCGACGCGCCCTTGACGAGTCCGGCGATGTCGGTGAACTCCACCGTCGCGCGGATTATCTGCTGCGGGTTTACGATCTTCGCGAGTTCATCGAGACGGGGGTCCGCCACTTCGACGATGGCGGAGTTGGGCTCGATGGTGCAGAACGGATAGTTCTCCGCCGCGGCCTGCTGGCGCTTGGTGAGCGCGTTGAACAATGTCGACTTGCCGACGTTGGGAAGTCCGACGATTCCTACTGATAGACTCATTTCTTTTCTTCTTTCGATTCCTCCGGCGGGGCATACTCCCAGTCCGGGTACATTGACTTGAGCGCCGCGCGGTAATAGGCGGCGTCGACTGTACGGCCTTCCTTCACGGCGGCGACGTAGAGCCTCTCGAGCGGGGCGACGGCGCGTTCGCGCGCGTCCTTCGCGAGGAGCGCGTCCGCGCTGCCGCGCAGGCGCTCGGCCTTCGCGAGGGAGCGCGACTCGCGCGGGAGGTTCGGGTCGTTCTCGGGGAGCTTCGGCTCCTTCTTCCTCGGACGCGCCCTGCCGTTTTCGTCCACCTCGGTGTCCTCGTCGGGAAGCCACGAGAGGTCCGCGATGGTCTTCTCCGGCCTCAGCGCGCGCTCGCGCTCGTCGAGCTCCTTCTGGTATTCGATAAGCTCGGCGTTGAGCTCGGCATACTGCTGCTTCGCCGCCTCAAGCTCCGCCATCGAGACCTTCAGCTTGAGCGTCTCCGCCTCGCGTATCGCCTTCGTGGCCTCTGCGCGCGCGAGCTCGTCCGCCGCCGTCTGGGCCTTCGCCCGCTCCGCGTCCGCGTTCTCCTTCGCCGTCTTGTGCTCGAGCTCCTTCGCCGCCTTGACGTCCGCGGCCTTCTGCGCCTCGGCGGCGGCCTTCGCGCGCTCCTCCGCGGCGATGGCCTTCTTCTCGGCGAGGTTCTCGTTCTCGAGCCTAAGCTTCTCGTTCGCCTCCTCCGCGGCGGCGAGCGCCGTCTTCTCGCGCTGGGCCTTCGCCTCCTCCTCGCGGGCCTTGGCGGCGGCTGTGGCGCGTTCGGTCTCCGCCTCTCTCGCGCGCTTCGTCGCGATCGTCTCCTCGCTCGCCGCGCGCTCCGCCGCCGCGCGCTCTGCCTCGGCGCGTTTCATCGAAATGACGACTCCCGACACTCCACCCGCGACCACCGCGATGCATATCGCGACTATGGCAACGATCTTCGCATTCATGACAGACCACCTTTCACTTCCGTTTCCGTTCCGTCCGGCGACACGCGCACGATTCTCCCTCCACGCATGACGGTGACCGGCAGTCCGGCAGCAAATGCGCGCGCAATGGCATCATGACTTGCCCTAGCGGCCGGCGCCGACAGTGCGGGATTGGGCTGCACGTCAAACCTGCCGCCGGGAACGGAGATATTCTTTGCGGCATCTGCTATGGGCGCAAACCACTTGGGGAACCCGTCTTTTGACTCGTCCGACGACATCAACCCCGTTTCCTCGTCCCACTCGGCGAAGAACCGCATCATCTCGCCGCTGTTGTCGAAGAAGTACGCGCGGGACAGAAACCGCAGCGCGTCGGCGGCGTTCGCCACGGAAAGCGGATACCTCGACGCGATCTTCTCCGGCGGCACGGCATGCCCCCCGAGAGTCGCGCGGTTCTCGACACGGGCGGCATTGATGACCGCACTCTCGGTCGCGACAAAATAGAGATAAGTCCGAAACCCGTTCTTCCGCGCATCGCGCAGCGCGTCGACCTTGGACACATGGGAGAACACAGACTCCTGCGAGAAGCTTGAATTCTGGAGAATGTGCATTGACTGGAGGAAAGAAGCGACAAGTGCGACGGTATATGAATTGACGGCAGCCGGAGCAAAGCGGATCAAATCAGATTCAAGCGTTATCGAACCATCGCGGAAAAGCGACTTGACCTCCTCGGGATATGACGTTGTTTCGGCAAAGCTGCGCAGGATGCCGTCCAAAAGAGACATGCGAGGCGCGTACGCGCCGGTACGCGAGACC
>JAFPDR010000209.1 GCA_017389885.1 Kiritimatiellia bacterium | reverse complement strand
CCGCAAATACCAGGAAGGCGGCCCGCGGACGCCATATCAGCGAGTCCTTGAGTCGGGAATACTCAGCGAGTCAGAAGCAGAGGCGCTCAAAAGGCGCTACGAGAGCATGAACGGAATCCAGCTCTACCAGCAGGTCGTACGCAGGCTGAAGCGCATCCTCAGACGGCAGGAGAGCTGGAGAGAGCAGCTGCGGCAATCCCAGAGGCTCCGTCCTCGCCCTCTCAGCACCCGCCAACGCAAGCTCAAGAGTGTCCAGCAATTGACGAACCAAAAGAACAAACGTCAACTACAGGGTGCACGTCCTACTTGACGAACCGTGGTCGTCGCGTCAGCGGGAAGCCCCAGCTCCGCCGTGGTTCTTGAAGTATATCCCGCGGGCCTGGCGGATGATCTCGTTGAGGAAGAGGAAGTCCTCCTTCTTCGTCGCCACGGTGCGCCCGATGTGCGCCCAGTAGACGGCGGAGAACTGCGGATCCGCCACGTCGTCGATTCCGTATCCGCGCCGCACCTCCCCCACGACCGCGCCGTCCATCCTGATCTCCGGCCACGCGCCGCGCCGCTCGACGTCCTTCACTATCTCGCGCCACTTCTCGCGGTACACGCCGGCGGCCGAGTCGAGGTCCGTGCCGAGCTTCAGCTCGAACATCCACGCGAGCTCGCGGTAGAGCTCGCTCTCGAGCGGGTTGAGGGCGAGGCCCTTGTCCCGGAGGAGGCGTATCGCCGCGTGCACCCAGCGCCAGCGGTCCTCGGGTGTGGGCATCATTATCGAGATGTTGTATGCGAGGTTCCACGCCGCGTGGCTCCACACCTCGGGCGTGTGTGGCTCGAGGTAGGCGAGCGTCGAGGCGAGCTGAGCGAGCTCGACGTAGCGTCCCTCGTCCTGCAGACGGTCCGCGCGGAACCACACGACCTCGGCCGCGATGGACCTGAGCCCCCCGAGCGCCGCGAGCGCTCCCTCGGCCATCGCCGGCGCGCCCGCGGGCCTTGCGCCGCGCAGCGCGAGCTGCGCGCACACCGCGGCCGCCGCAAGCGCGAGCACCGCCATAGTCGTTGCAATGCGTTTCATGACGTGACTCCCATGAGGTCCTTGAGGGCGGCGATCTGCTTGTGGTCGCCGAGCGCTACTATCCTGTCGCCGGCGCGGAACTCCCACTCGGGGCCGATGTTCCTCGTCGTCTTCCCGCCGCGCACGACGGACACCACGGAGGCGCCTGTCTTGGCGCGGACGTTGAGCGTCACGACTGTCCCTCCGATGGCGGGCGAGGTCGCGGGGATGACGACCTCGGAGATGGTCCCCTCCGGAATCGTCACCGTCATGGTGCGCTTCAGCCCCTCGCGCCTCTCCTCCGCGGTCAGCGCCTCGTGCAGACGCTTCGACGCGCGGTGCCCGGCCTTCACCATGCGCCGCCACCCGAAGGCCCCGACGAGCACGATGACCGCGATGCCGATCCAGAGCGACGGACCCTTCGCCGGAGCTATCGAGACCGCTATCGCCCCCCACTCCGCGAGGAACAGGACGAACACCGCGGCGAATGCGACGAACCTCACGAGCGGCTGTATCGCGGACTGCCAGCGCGCCGTCCCCTCGCCGCACAGCAGCTCCGTCACGGAGTCCGCAAGCGGACGCGCCGAGCCCGTCCACAGCGGAAGCATCGCCACGCAGAAGAGGTTCGCGAGGCAGAAGAAGAAGATCTGGTCGTGCCTCTCGAAGAACTCGGACAGCCCCGCGTAGTCTATCCTGTAGAGAAGCGTGCACGCGGACGCGACCGCGAACATAAGCACCGCGTAGACGCCGAGCCGTATCGCCGCGAACTTGAGCCGCCTGAACGCGGGCGAACCCTCGGACGCGCCGATCTTCGCGAGCCAGGCGCGGTATGCGTCGAGGAAAACGCGGAACCTCTCCGGCACGAGCCGCTCCGCGAGATCGCCCGCCGGACCCGACAGGCGTATCATCCACGGATTCATCAGCGTCGTCAGGAGCGACGCGCCGATCGCGATCTGGAACATCGGGATGGACGTGTCGTTGACGATGCCGGCGTAGAGGATCGCGACCATGAACGCGAACTCGCCTATCTGCGCGAGCGCGAAGCCGTTCTGCACCGAGGTGCGCACGTCGACCCCGGCGAGCAGCGACGCGAACGTTATGTTGAAGAGCTTGCCCACGACAACGACGAGCGACACGACGAGGATCGCCGTCTTGCTGGCCCACAGCGCGGACGGGTCGACGAGGAGCCCGATGGAGACGAAGAACGTCGCCGCGAACATCGACTTGAGCGGATCGACGAGCGCCGCGAGCCTCTCGCGCACGTCGCTCGTAGAGCCGATGATGCCGACGAGGAACGCGCCGAGCGCGAGCGAGAAGTTGAAGTGGTAGGCGAGGAACGAGACGAGGAAGCACACGCCGAGGAGCGTGAGCGCGAGCGCCTCGTCGTCCTTCCGCGAAGAGACGGAGAGCAGCAGCCTCGGCACGAGGACCATTCCGAACACAAGCACGGCGAGGAAGAACACGGCGAGCCATCCGAGCGAGCCCGCGAAGGCGGAGGCGGACATCCCGCCGCCGGTCGCGAATCCCGTGACGACGGCTATCGCGCCGACGCATATTATGTCCTCGCACAGCGACGTGCCGAGGACGTACTTGGCGAACGGACGGTTCCCCCAGCCCATCTCGTCGATGACCTTCGCGAGCAGCGTCGTGGCGGAATCGCACATCGCGACGCCGAGGAAAGCGGACTCGACCGCCGACCATCCGAAGACGCGGGTGCCGACGGTGTATCCGAGCCATATCATCACCACCGTGTCCAAGACTGCGGCTGGAAGCGCGACGGCCCTTATCTTCTTCATCTCCTTCGCGGAGAACGACAGGCCCATCGAGAACATCAGGAACACGACGCCGAGCTGTCCGACGGTGCTTATGGACTGCGGATCCCTGAAGAGGCTGACGCCGAGCGTGTGCTCGCTCATCAGCGCGCCGGCGAGGATGTATCCGATCACCTTCGGCCAGCCGAGACGGGAGAAAAGCGCCGCCGAAAGTCCGGCGACGGACATCAGCAGCGCGAGATCGCGGAAAAACGCGCCTTCGCTCATTTACCGCTCGGCGGCTTTGGGAGCCGTCCGTTCTGGAGCAGATCGCGCACGACCGCCTTCACCTCCGTGTCGAAGTCCCCGCGGAGGATCCACTCGAGGAAGTTCTTCTCGCGGAAGAGCATGTCGCGCATCTTGGAGCCCTTCTTCTTCCCGAAGTTGACGTAGAGCTCCCCGTCGCGCCACAGGAGCTCCTTGTTCCGCCCTATCGCGTTCGGATCCTTCGGCGAGAGGTACTCGGACATCGCCTCGGAGGTCTTCGGCAGCTCCGGGTACTTCGCGAGCTGCGCCTTGAGGACGTCGAGCGTCGCGCGCGTGTCCGCCTCCGCCCCGTGCGCGCCCGCGTGGTCGCGTCCGAGGTAGAAGCGCACCGCCGCCGTGAGGTCGCGGGGCTCCATCTTGTGGTAGATGCGCTGGACGTCGATGCAGCGGCGCTGGGAGACGCCGAAGTTCCTGCCTACGCGCGCGAACTCCTCCTCGAGGCACGGGATGTCGTAGCGGTCGGAGTTGAATCCGCCGAGGTCGCATCCCTCGAAGAACGCGAATATCTCGTCCGCGCGTTCCGCGAACGTCGGGCAGTTCTTCACCACGTCGTCGGTGATTCCGTGGACGGACGACGACTCCGGCGGAATCGGAATGCCGGGATTGAGGAGCCAGCACTTCTCCTCCTCGGTTCCGTCGGGCATCACCTTTATCGCTCCGAGCTCGATTATGCGGTCCTTCTTCGGGAATAGTCCCGTCGTCTCAAGGTCGAAGACGACGAGCGGCCTGTCTAGATTCATTGGGAACATAACGCCGATATTATACCATATCTCGCGGCGGAAAACCGCTACGCGAGCTCCTTCGAGCGCCGCGCGGCGGCGGCGAGGGTCTCTGCGACGATCTTCTTGAACGCAGGGACGTCCAGCTTCTCCATCCCCGCGGCGGTCGTGCCGCCCTTCGTGCAGACGCCCTCGATGAACGGCCTGAGCTCCATTCCGCTTTCGCGCAGGAACTTCGCGGTGCCGTACATCGTCTGCTCGGCGAGCAGCCGCGCGACGGCCGGCTTGAGCCCGAGCATCGCGCCGGCCTCGGCCATCGCCTCCTCCATGTACGCGAAGTACGCGGGGCCGGAACCCGAAAGCGCGGTCACGGCGTCGAAGTCCTTCTCCTTCAGGACGACTGTCTCGCCGGCTCCGCCGAGGATCCTCTCCACGAGCTTCACGTCCTTCGCCGGGGTCTTCGGCCCCGGGCATATCGCGCACATCCCGGCGTTCGCGCGCAGCGCGAGGTTGGGCATCACGCGCACGAGCCTGGCCTTCGCGCCGAACGCCCTGCGGAGCTTCGCGAGCGTCTTTCCGGCGACGATGGAGACGAGCGTGTGGCGTTCGGTGAGGAGCGGCTTCACGTCCGCCGCAAGCGCGTCTACGTCCTGCGGCCTCACCGCGAGGAAGACGAAGCGCGCCTTCCGGACGACTTCCTTCGCGTCTCCCGTCGTCGCGACGCCGTACCTGCGCGCAAGCTCCTTCGCGCGAGCCTCGACCTTCTCGGCCATGACTACGCCGCCCTTGTCCGCTATCGCGGAGAGAATGCCCTCCGCCATCTTCCCCGCACCGAGGAACCCGATCTTCGCCATTTGTGCCTCCTTTGTTCTCGAAACAGGTGTGAATTATACCAAAAAACTCCCGGCGCCGCGCGTGCGGGACCGGGAGTTTTTGCTCGTTCGCGGAAGTCCGCTTAGGCGTTCTTCGCGATGTCGACGAGCGTCTTGAAGCCGGCGGGATCGTTGATCGCGATCTCGCTGAGCATCTTGCGGTTCAGCGTGACGCCGGCCTTGAGAAGGCCCGCGATGAACTTCGAGTAGCTGATTCCCTCGGCGCGGGACGCCGCGTTGACGCGGGCGATCCAGAGCTGGCGGAAGTCGCGCTTCTTGAGCTTGCGGTGGATCGTCGAAAGGCGCATGGCGCGATCGACGGCCTCCGTCGCGGTCCTGAAGAGCTTTGAGCGGGCGCCGTAGAATCCCTTGGCCTTGGCAAGGCGGCGGCGGCGGCGTTCGCGGGAAGCGGGAGCATTAGTAGCACGCATTGTAAGTTACCTCCTGTGATTAGCGGCCCTGGAGGGCGCGCGAGTAAGTCTTGGTGACCTTGAGCGAGTCAATGGTCGTGCGGCCGCAGAGATTGTTCTTGCGGTTGCGCTTCTTTCCGTTGTTGAGGTGTGCGTGTCCGCCCTGCGAACGCATGACCTTCCCCGTCTTGGAGAGCTTCATGCGCTTTACGGCGCACTTCTTCGTCTTCATCTTAGGCATTTTGTTTTTTCCTTTTTTGTTTTTTCCTTACCGGTCGGGCAGCCCTGTTTCGCCCGAGCCAGACGGTAAATGCGTCAGCCTTCGACAGGCTCCTTGATCTCGGTCTCGAACTCCGGGCGCTTGCCCTTGTACCACCAGAGCATGATCGGCGTCGCGATGAACACGGACGAGTACGTTCCCGCGACGACGCCGATGAGCATCGTGAGCGCGAAGTCGAAGATCGAGCCGTCGCCGAACGCGAAGAGCGCGAGGATGGCGAAGAACGTCGTGACGGACGTGATGACCGTACGGCCGAGGCAGGCGTTGACCGCGCTGTTGCAGAGCTCGGCGAACGTCATGCGCTTGTCGTGGCGGAGCTGCTCGCGGATGCGGTCGAACACAACGACCGTGTCGTTCACGGAGTAGCCGATGATCGTCAGGAGCGCCGTGATCACGATGAGCGACACCTGGCGCCCGCACAGCGAGAAGATGCCGAGCGAGATGAGCGCGTCGTGCGCCAGCGCGACGAGCGCGCCGAGTCCGAACCCGAACTGGAAGCGGAAGCCGACGTAGAGCAGGATCGCGACGAGCGAGAAGAGGACGGCGTAGGATCCGCTCTTCTTGAGGTCCGCGCCGACCATCGAGCCGACCTCGTCGACGGACGCCGGCTTGATCTCGGCCTGCGGGAACTTCTCCTGGAGGAGCTTCGTCACGTGCGCGCCGACGTCCTTGTTCTCGACCTGCGAGCCCTTCTTGGTCTCGGCCGTCTCACCGGTCTTGACGAGGAGCGTCGTGTCTCCAACGCCGCCCATGTACTGGATCACCGTCGCGTTGTCGAAGTCGTTGAGCGCGGCGCGGATGTCCTTGACCTCGGGCTTGGCGTCCTGCTTGAGGTTGTAGACGATCGAGGTGCCGCCCGTGAGGTCGACCGCGAGAACCGACGCCCTGTTGTTCATGAAGCGGACCGCGAAGACCGCGAGCGCGAGCGCGATGAACGCGAACGAGCCGCCGACCGTGTACTTGGTGATCTTCATGAAGTCGTAGTTCGGCTTCTTGAAGAACTGGAGCATCCTGAACGGCGTCTTGCGGTTCGAGTCGACGCAGTGGTCGAGGATGAGGCGCGTGACGACGACGGCGGTGAACATCGAGATGACGACGCCGGCCGTGAGCGTGATCGCGAAGCCGCGAACCGGGCCCGTGCCGACGACGAAGAGGATGATGCCGGTGATGATCGTCGTGAGGTTGGAGTCGAAGATCGCGGTGAACGCGCGGCCGTAGCCGTTCTTGATCGCCTCGCCCGCGGCGCGTCCGTTCTGGAACTCCTCGCGGATGCGCTCGAAGATGAGCACGTTCGCGTCGACCGCCATGCCCAAGGAGAGGACGAGGCCGGCGATGCCGGGCATCGTGAGGACCGGAAGCTGCATCGAGCCGCCGCCGCCCATCGAGGGATCGTGCGCGAAGACGCCGAGGATGTTGGCGACGAACACGAGCGCCGTCGGGAGGAGCGCGATGTCGAGGAAGAGCGCAACGTCGGCGACGAGGCCGGTCATCCAGTAGTAGATGAACATGAACACCGCGACGAGGCAGAAGCCGAGGCACGCCGCGATGACGCCGGCGTGCTTCGCGTCCTCTCCGACCGTCGGGGAGACGGAGGACTCGGCGAGGATCTTCATCGGGGCGGGGAGCGCGCCGGCGTTCAGCTCGTTGGCGAGCTTCTGCGCGGAGGGTCCGTCGAAGCGGCCGGTGATCTGTCCGTTCGCGCCGATCTCGCTCTGGATGACGGGAGCGGAGATGAGCTGGTCGTCAAGAACGATCGCGAGCTGGCGTCCGCGTCCGGTCGGGTTCTTCGGACCGCCCGCCTTGTAGTTGCGCGTGAGGGTCGCGAACTTCTGCGCGCCGTCCGCGTTCAGGCGGAAGCCGATGGAGAGCTGGCCGGAGGTCGGATCGCGCTCGACGGCCGCCTTCTCGAGGTGCTCGCCCGTGACCTGGGGATCGGTGCGGCGCGCGACGAAGTTCGGCAGGTACGTGCCGTCGCCGTTGTCCTCGAGCATGAACACGTAGCGCGGATCCGGCACCTCGAACGCGGCGAGGCGCGCGGCATAGCCCGGGGCCTTGGAGACTTCGGCGAAGTTCGCGGCGCGGGCATAGCCGTTGCCCTTCTTGACGTAGCCCTCCGGCGCGACGTCCTTGGAGAGGAGCTTCGCGACGAGCTGGTCGTTCTTCGCGTGCGTAAGGCGGAACTCGAGGTAGGCAGCGCTCTGGAGCGACGCCTTAGCGGCCTTGCGGACCTCTTCGTCCACGCCCGGGAGCTGGACGAGAAGGCGGTGGTCCTTCATGCTCTGGATAACCGGCTCGTTGGTGCCCATCGCGTCGACGCGGCGGCGGATGACTTCGACGATGCGGGAGTCGCAGTCCTGGAGTCGCTTGTCGATCTCGGCCTGGACGGCACCGGTATTGTTGGTGATGTCGGGGTTCTCGGCGATGATCGACTCGGCGAGCTTGTCGGTGTCGACGCCAAGCGTGAAGGACGTGCCGCCCTTGAGGTCAAGGCCGAAGCGAAGCTTGTCCTTCACGGGCGTCGTGACGTAGAACGACACCACCGCGATAAGCAGCAGGACGAGCCATTTCCAGATGTTGTTGCGCATTGCTGATTCCTTGGACATGGTATTCCAATTCCTTTTTTTGACAAATTGAGGAGAAATTATACCAAAATTAGCGTGAGAAGTCCAGCGGCCAGGCAGTACGGACCAAACAGCCAGAACCACCTGCCCTTTAGCGCCCTCAAAAGGACCGCCAGAGAGAAGTATCCGACGACCGCCGCGACAAGCGCTCCGTAGACGGTGAGACCCCAGCCGACTTCGGCCGTTTCCGCCGCGGCAGATGCGCCGCGCAGGGCCTTGAGGACCTCAAGGAGGACTCCGCCGAGGATGAGGGGGGCGGACATGAGGAAGGAGAATTCGGCGGCCTTCTCGGCGTCCACCCTCCCCCCGCGCGCGCTCGCGAGCGTCATTCCGGAACGGCTCACGCCCGGAAGGAGCGCGAGGGCCTGTCCGCACCCCATTAGGAGTGCGCGCTTCCAGCAGACGTCACGCGAGCCCCTCGGCAGGTAGCGCGTCCCGATAAGGACAGCGCCGGTGAACATGAGGAGCGCGCCTACCATCTTGGCGTTCTCGAAGAGCCCCTCGATGAAGTCCCTGAAGCAGAAGTACACAACGACTGCGGGAAGCGCGCTCAATGCGATCTTAAGGACATACTGCCACTCGAAGCGGACCATGAT
>JAFPDR010000208.1 GCA_017389885.1 Kiritimatiellia bacterium | reverse complement strand
GTGGTATACGACAAGGCGGTCCTTCACCGTCTCGGGATTGTCGTCCTTGCGGATTACGAGCTTCTCGCCGCAGACGTCGCAGACACCCTCCACCTTCGGTGGGAGGTTGCGGACGTGGTAGCCGGCCTTGCACTTCGGGCACGTGCGGCGTCCGGCGATGCGGTCCTGGATGATGGAATCCGGAACGTCGATTAGGACTGCGCTCTTCACGGGCGCGCCCATCTCCTCGAGTATCTTCGCCTGGGCGAGGTTGCGCGGGAAGCCGTCGAGCAGCATCGTGACGTCGCCCGTCGTCTCCGCGACGACGTCCTTGATCATCTGCGCGATAAGAGCGTCCGGAACGAGGTTGCCCTTCTCCATGTAGCCCTTGGCCTCCACTCCCGCGGCGGTTCCCTTCGCGACGGCGCCGCGCAGGAGGTCCCCGGACGAGACGTGCTTGAGACCTTCGTTCTCGGACGCGAGCTTGCCCGCGACCGTACCCTTCCCCGAACCCGGGGCACCCAGCAGTATAACGATGTTCATATCGGTAAATTATATCATATTTCGGCGCATCACGCCGAAACAAGGCTCTTCACGAGCGCGATCTCGTCGCGGTAGCCCTGCAGGTCGCACGGCGTCTCGAGGTAGAACGGCAGGTCGCGGAGAAGCGGATGGTTCACGATGCGCGCGATGGCGTCGAGCCCGAGCTTGCCCTTGCCGAGCTTCTCGTGGCGGTCCTTGTGCGCGGCGAGGACGTTCATCGTGTCGTTGAGGTGAATCGCCTTCAGTCGCTCCATCCCGACGACGCGGCCGAACTCGGCGAGGACTCCGTCGAGGTCGTTCACGATGTCGTATCCGCCGTCCCAGACGTGGCACGTGTCGAGGCATACGCCGAGGATGGCGCCGCTTCCGAGGGCGGACTCCGCCGCGTCGATGACGGCGCGTATCTCCTCGAAGTTCCGTCCGACCTCGCTGCCCTTTCCGGACATCGTCTCGAGGAGGACGGTGGTCGAATACCGCTTCTTCGAGAGGATGCGCGCGAGCATCCCGGAGATGAGCGCGATCCCCTCCTCCGCGCCCTGTCCGACGTGGCTCCCGGGATGGAAGTTGTACATCGCGCCCGGCGTGAGCTCGAGCCGCTCCAGGTCGTCAGCCATCACGCTCTCGGCGAACTCCCTCACGCGAGGCTCCGCGCCCGCGGCGTTGAGGGTGTACGGCGCGTGGGCGAGGATCGGGCCTATCGCGTTCTCCCGGGCGTACCCGAGGAACGCCGCGACGTCGTTCTTGTCGATCGGCTTCGCCGCGCCGCCGCGCGGGTTCCTGGTGAAGAACTGGAATACGTTCGCGCCTATCGAGACCGCGGTCTGCGCCATGGCGAGGTATCCGCCCGAGGCGCTCAAATGACATCCGATTTTCATCCTGCCCCCTTCCGCTTCACTGGTCCGCAGTGACGCGCAGAATCTCCGTTACGCTCGTCACGCCGGCGAAGACCTTCGCCCATCCGTCCTCGCGCAGCGTCTTCATTCCCTGCTCGAGCGAGATGTTGCGTATCTGGGTCGCGTTCTCGCGCTTCACGATCGACTCCTGTATCTCGTCGCTCACCTCCAGCACCTCGAAGAGCGCGCGGCGGCCCTTGTAGCCGGTGCGCGCGCACAGGTCGCATCCCGCGGGCTCGAACACCGTCTCCTTCTCGGGCGGATACGAGAGCGTGTAGAACTTGCGGTCGAGCGGAACCTCCCTCTTGCAGTCCGGACACAGCCTGCGGCAGAGGCGCTGGCCCATCACCCCCGCGACGGCGGACGCGATGAGGAACGGCTCGACTCCCATGTCGATGAGGCGCGGGAACGCGCCCGCGGCGTCGTTCGTGTGCAGCGTCGAGAACACCATGTGTCCGGTAAGGGACGCGTTGATGGCGATCTCGGCCGTCTCGCGGTCGCGGATTTCGCCGACCATGATGATGTCCGGGTCCTGGCGCAGGAACGCCCTGAGCGCGCGGGCGAACGTCATGCCGATCTCGCTCTGCATCTGCACCTGGTTGATGCCGGCCATGTGGTATTCGATCGGGTCCTCCGCAGTCATTATGCGGACGTCGATCTTGTTCACCTCCGAGAGGAACGAGTAGAGCGACGTCGACTTTCCGGAGCCCGTCGGGCCGGTCACGAGGAAGATTCCGTTCGGACGGTGGATGATCTTCTTCACGACGGAGTAGTCTCGCGGATTGAACCCGAGGTCGTCCATCTTGACGAAGCTGCCGCTCTTCGCGAGGAGTCGCAGCGAGATGGACTCGCCGTACGCCGCGGGCATGGTCGAGACTCGGATGTCGATGTCCTGCCCCGCGATGCGGATTCCGATTCGCCCGTCCATCGGAAGGCGCTTCTCGGCGATGTCGAGGTTCGCCATGACCTTGATTCGCGAGATGATGGCGCTCTTGAGGCGGTTCAGCTGCGGAGGGACGTCGACCTTGTGCAGCATGCCGTCGATCCTGTAGCGGATGCGGAGCTCCGTCTCCTGCGGCTCGATGTGGATGTCGGTCGCGCCCTGGCGGTCCGCCTCGGCGATGATCTGGTTCACGAACTTGACGATCGACGCCTCCTCGCCCATCTCGTTGACGTCGATCTTCGTCATCGTCCCGATGTCGTCGTCAACGGAATAGCGCCCGTCCTCGATCATCTTCTCGATCGCGTCCGCGCCGACGCCGTAGTACTTCTTTACGGCCTTCTCGACGTCCTCCTTCGGGGCGAGCGCCGTCTTCACCGGACAGTTCACGACGAGCCTGAGTCCGTCCGCCGCCGCCGTGTCGAAGGGATCGGACGTGACGACGGTGAGCGACGTGCCGTCCGTCCTGAACGGCAGCACGTTGTACTGGTACACCGCGGAAGCGGGCAGCTTCGTGAGCGCGTCGGGGTTCGGCTGCTGGCGGGAGAGGTCGACGGTTTCGAGCCCGAGCACCCGTCCGACGGCCGCGAGGAACTCGGCCTCCTTCGAGCCGCCGAACTTCACCGCCGCCTCGGCGAGGCTCATGCCCGGATTCGCCGCGCGGTTTTCTGAAATGCGCCGAAGCTGCTCGTCGGAATAGATTCCGGCGGACTTCAGTATCATGTTGGCCAAAGACTGCTCGTTCATATGGCGTATATTTTACCAAAAACCGCGCCGCAATGAAACGGCGGCCAGGGCGGGTGTCACTTCCCGACGCGCACGGTCTCGGCCGTGGAATGCGCGGTGAACTCCGGCGCGTACATGCACTGTATCGTCGCGATGCCGCCTGTGAACACGCCCTTCTGCTGCACGCGGTACGAGGTCTCAAGGACGAACACGCCCTTGTTGAGGCGGTCGATGTAGTAGTGCGTCGCAGCGTCCTTCGTCGACTGGTAGTACCCGACTCCGTCGCGCCAGCGGTACGACGAGAGGACGTCCACCTCGCCTACTTGCGGAGTGTACATACAAAATGGTATAATGTCGTCCATACGGGAGGGAAAAGATGAATGCAATGGACGAAAAGGTCATGTTCAGAATCCCAGGCGATGAACTGGCGGCGCTCAAGCGTCGTGTTGCCGAAGACGGCCTTACGGTAAGCGTGTTTCTCCGCATGCGGATAAAAGACTATCTGAAGACTCCGCCCGCAGCAGGGAGGGTTCGTCCTTTAGACATTCCGTTCGCCGGGTGCCTGAAGTGCGAGGCGGGGGATTATCGCGCACGGGCAGCCGAATACGTTCTTGGGAGACGCGCATGAAGGCGATGTTCGGGCCCGACGAAGCGGGCTGGCGCGAAAAGCTCGCTGAGTTCAGCCCGGCCCTGCAGATCACGCCCGGAAAACAGTATCCCCCGTTCCTGCTCCTGCACGGCACGGGCGATCCGATCGT
>JAFPDR010000207.1 GCA_017389885.1 Kiritimatiellia bacterium | reverse complement strand
GTTCAAGACGTTCTTCCACAGGCCCGGAACCTTCTCGCTCGGCGTGTGCAACGGATGCCAGATGCTCTCGCAGCTCAAGGACATCATCCCTGGCGCGGAGAAGTGGCCCAAGTTCGTGAAGAACGTCTCCGAGCAGTTCGAGGCGCGCTATGCGACTGTCGAGATCGAGGACAGCCCGTCCATCTTCTTCAGGGGGATGGCCGGCTCGCGTCTTCCGATCGCCGTCGCGCACGGAGAGGGCAGGGTGTGGACTGACGGCTTCGCGCCGTCGATCTGCGCGGCGCACTACGTCGACGGACGCGGCCAGGCGACGATGAGGTATCCGTTCAACCCGAACGGCTCCCTCGGCGGACAGACAGCCTTCACGACGTCCGACGGACGCGCGACGATCATGATGCCGCACCCGGAGCGCGGATTCCGCGCGTGCCAGCTCAGCTACAACGACGGCTCGTTCAAGAAGAACGGACCGTGGATGCGCATGTTCCAGAACGCGTACGCCTTCGCGACGCGCGGAAGGTGACGGGACGGCGTAGTCTGCGGGGTCGCTCGCGTCGAGCGACCGCCATGACCGTTCACTCGAACGCGGCGGTCGCGGCGGCGAGGTCGGGGTAGATAGTGCATATCGCCCTTATCTCGTCCGTCGGCTGGACCAGGTCTGGAATCATCACCGGCCTGCAGCCCGCGGCGGATGCGCCGCGGATTCCGCTGAATGCGTCCTCGAACACGACGCACAGCGCGGGATCGACGCCGATCTTCGACGCGGCGAGGAGGAAGATGTCCGGCGCGGGTTTGCCGTGCTTCACTTCGCCGCCGGTGGCGATCGCGTCGAAGAAGTCCGCCACGCCGGCCGATTCTATGTTGTGGCGCACCACGCTTATGGTCGAGCTGGAGGCGATGGCGGTCCTGATTCCGTGGCTGCGGCAGAACTCGAGCATTTCGAGCAGGCCCTTCTTGGGCTCCGGCGTCTGCGCGAGCTGGGCATCCCACGCCATGCGCATCGCGTCGCGGCAGTAGGCGTCCACGTCGAGCTGCGGATAGGCTTCTCGGACGATAGCTGTGATTGCGGAAGGGGACAGCCCGCAGAAGCGCTTCGGGAAGTCGGGATGCACCGCGATGCCGTGCAGCCCGCCGGCCTCCACCCACGAGCTCTGGTAAATCCTCTCCGTGTCGAAGAGGAGCCCGTCCTGGTCGAATATGGCACCAATGTATCTCATGTCGTTTCCCTACGCATAGTATAGCATATCCGCGGCGCATCCGGGTGCAACGAGATATTTATGTAGTGCCAAACGTCGCTGCATAGTCTATGTTGTCATGTTTTGCGCTTCGCGGGACCACAAATCTTGGCAGGGGGTTGCGTCGCTCCGCGACGCAGGCGCAAACACATATACGCCAATATATGCGCTATGCGCAGATGCGGGGCAGTTTGCCGTATCCTTGCATAAATCGCCCGTTGCACCACGTGCCGCCGCACTGGGCGGGGAAATTTGGTATAATATACCCTAATCGTCATGCGTGACGGGAAATTCCGAGATAAACTCTAAAGGAAAGAAGAAAAATGAACTACAAGTACAACTGCCTGAATCCGATCGCGGACTGCGGGCTGAACAACCTGGGCGAGAACTACGTCCGCACCGAGAAGTTCGAAGAGGCCGACGCGGTGTTCGTCAGGAGCGCCAAGATGGACGAGCTCGTCCCGGGCGCGAACCTCCTCGCCGTCGCCCGCGCGGGCGCGGGGGTCAACAACATCCCGCACGCCGAGTACGCGAAGAAGGGCATAGTCGTCTTCAACACGCCCGGCGCGAACGCCAACGGCGTGAAGGAGCTCGTCATAGCCGCGATGCTCCTCGCGAGCCGCGACATCGTCGGCGGCATCGAGTGGGTCAAGGAGAACGCCGCCGACCCCGCTATCAACAAGACCGCCGAGAAGGCGAAGAAGGCCTTTGCCGGAACGGAGATCCAGGGCAAGAGGCTCGGCGTCATCGGACTCGGCGCGATCGGGCAGAAGGTCGCGAACGCCGCGATCGAGCTCGGCATGGAGGTCTTCGGCTACGACCCCTACCTTTCCGTCGACGCCGCGTGGAACCTCGACCACGCCGTGAAGCACTGCAAGAACGTCGAGGCGATCTACCGCGCGTGCGACTTCATCACGATCCACGTGCCCGCGCTCCCCGAGACCAAGGGCATGATCAACGCCGAGGCGATCGCGATGATGAAGCGCGGGGTCATCATCGTCAACGCCGCGCGCGACGCGCTCGTCAACGAGAAGGACCTCCTCGCGGCCATCGAGGCCGGGAAGGTCCGCAAGTACGTCTCCGACTTCCCGAACTCCACGACCGCCGGACAGAAGGGCTGCATCGTCATCCCGCACCTCGGCGCGTCCACCGAGGAGGCTGAGGACAACTGCGCGGTCATGGCGGTCAAGGAGATGCGCGACTACCTCGAGAACGGCAACATCGTCAACTCCGTCAACTACCCCGCGTGCTCGCTCGGCGTGGCGAACAAGGCCGGGCGCGTCGCGATCTGCCACAAGAACGTCGCGAACATGATCGGGCAGTTCACGTCGATCCTCGGCAACGCGAAGGTCAACATCGACGCGATCGCGAACAAGAGCCGCGGCGACTACGCCTACACGCTCATCGACACCGACTCCCCGATTCCGGCGGACGTCGTGAAGGCGCTCGAGGCGTCCGAGGCGGTCATCCGCGCGAGGGTCATCAAGTAAGGCCATGGGCTACGCGAAGAGGAAGACGGGCGCTGCGTCCGCCGGGAAGCCGGCGGCGGAGGCCTCGCCTTCCGCTTCGGCGTCCCAGAAGCCCAAGAAGGAGTCGCTCTGGAACGTGCAGATCGGCGGGGGGCGCCGCAGGACTGCGATGAAGCCCGTCGAGGTGCTGCTCTTCACCTCGGAGCTCGCGGACCTCATCGAGGCCGGCATGACGCTCGGGCAGGCGCTGCAGGCGCTCTCCAACCAGGGCGAGGAGGATTCCGCCCAGCGCTACGTCGGGCAGGACCTCTGCGACAGGATCGTCCGCGGCGAAAGCTTCTCGGACGCGTGCGCGCACCATCCGAAGAGCTTCCCCCCGCTCTACTCCAACATGATCCGCGCAGGCGAGGCCTCCGGCGCGCTCGTCGAGGTGCTGCGACGCCTTGTTGACCACTACGAGCGCAACGACAACATGCGCGGCAAGATCAAGAGCGCGATGTCGTATCCGGTGATAGTGCTCTGCTTCGGCGTGGTCGCCGTGATAGGCGCGCTCGTGTGGATCATCCCGAAGTTCCAGAAGGTCTTCGACGCGATGGGCGCGGCGCTTCCGCTCCCGACGCGGATGCTCATCGGGCTTTCGGACTTCTTCATCCACTACGGCTGGACCCTCGCGATCGCCGGCGTGCTGTTCTTCCTGTGGTTCCGAAAGTGGAAGGACACGCCATCGGGCCGGCTCAAGATCGACGGGTGGAAGCTCCGCGCGCCGCTCGTGAAGGGCATCGTCGCCGCGGGCGCGTACTCCTCGCTCGCGTACACCCTCAAGACCCTCCTCTCCAACGGCGTGAACGTCCTGCAGGCGCTGAAGATATCGGCGGACACGTGCGACAACGCCGTTATCGCGCAGGCGCTGGAGACGGCGAGGAAGCGCGTCACGGACGGAACGTCGATCTCCGGTCCGCTCGCGTCGTCGGGGGTTTTCCCGCGCATGATGACGGACATGCTCGCGGTCGGCGAGCAGGCGGGCGACATGGCGTCGTCGCTCGAGCACATCGGGCGCCGCTACCAGAAGGACATGGACAGGAACATCGCGTCCTTCACCAACGCGCTCGAGCCGATAATGATCGTCGCGATAGCGGGCGTCGTCGGTTTCGTCGCGATCGCGATCCTCATGGCGGTGTTCAAGGTCTCCGCCTCGATGGGATGACGGCATGGGAAGGACGATAGAGGAGATCGCCGCGAAGATGGACGCCCTCGGGCTGTGGGAGGGCGTCGCGCAGTGCAACTGGGCGCTATGCCCCAGGGGCACGGTTTTCCCGTACTTCTGCACGGCGATCGCCGAGAGCGCGGGCCCCGCGCGCATCCGCTTCATGATGGTCGAGGGCTGGCAGACGTTCCACGACTTCATACGCACGCGCGTCGACCCGAGCTTCGGCTTCTACTCCTCGCCGATGGAGATCGCGCACTTCGAGCTCGTCTTCCCGAGGGAGGGCGCCCCCGTGCTCTTCAGACACGACCCGTGCTACCTGCCGCGCATTGCGAACGACCGCGAGCGAGAGCTGTGCGCGAAGATGCTGTGGGAGTCATACGGCTTCATGCTGCGGTTGGAGTCGGACCGCTCGCTCCCGATGCGCTACGCTTCCGAGAAGGCGATGTTCGCGAGGGTCGAGGGGGCGGACGGAAAATGGTCCGACGAGGCGCTTGCGATCCCCGACCCGCGTCCGCACGTCGAGCAGATAACGTTCGCGAAGGCGGACCTCGCGAAGGCGAAGGACCTTCCCTTCGCGAATGAGGAGAAGATCGCCGTCGACTTCGCGATACTGCCGGGGCTCTCGACGAAGGAGCCGCGTCCGCGCTGCGCGTACAGGCTCCTCGCCTTCGACATGGCGGCGAAGCAGCCGATAGTCTCCGACATAGTCTCGCCGGCGCCGGACGGCGGGCTGCGCCAGCTGTGGGAGGGCGTGGCGCCGCGGCTTCTCAAGCACCTGCTCGCGCGCGGCAAGGTGCCGGGCGAGATGTTGGTGCGCTCGCAGCGCCTGTTCAGGATGCTGCGCCCGCTGTGCCTCGACCTCCCGCTCAAGCTTTCGCTCCGCGACTCGATACCGGAGCTCGACCAGATGCAGATTTCGAACAGAAAGGACACAACTCCATGAAGAACCTCACCGCGGACGAACTCCGCGACGCATACCTCAAGTTTTTCGAGTCGAAGGGACACGCGATAATCCCGGGCGCCTCAGTAATCCCGGAGAACGACCCCACCGTCCTCTTCACGACGGCGGGAATGCATCCGCTCGTGCCGTACCTCATGGGCGCGATGGAGCATCCGGCGGGGACTCGCCTCACGGACGTCCAGAAGTGCGTAAGGACAGGCGACATCGACGAAGTCGGCGATGCCGCGCACCTCACGTTCTTCGAGATGCTCGGCAACTGGTCCTTGAACGACTACTTCAAGAAGGAGGCGATCTCCTGGAGCTTCGAGTTCCTCACCCAGCACCTCGGCTTCAGGCCCGAGCAGCTCAACGTAACGGTATTCCGCGGCGAGGGCAGGGAAGGCGAAGACGGCTATATCCCCGCCGACGAGGAGGCAGTAGAGATCTGGAAGTCGGTCGGCATTCCGGAGGAGCGAATCTTCCGTCTGCCGCGCGAGGACAACTGGTGGGGTCCCGCGGGCACGACGGGCCCCTGCGGACCCGACACCGAGATGTTCATCGACACGGGCAAGGAGAAGTGCGGCGAGGGCTGCCGCCCCGGCTGCCACTGCGGGAAGTACATCGAGATCTGGAACGACGTCTTCATGCAGTACAACAAGAACGAGGAGGGCAAGTTCGTCCCGCTCGGACGCCACAACGTCGACACGGGCATGGGCGTCGAGCGCACCATCTGCATGATGAGCGGCGCGCCGACCGTCTACGACACC
>JAFPDR010000025.1 GCA_017389885.1 Kiritimatiellia bacterium | reverse complement strand
GCGCCGGCGAGCGGAAACCTCTGGGGCAAGGCATCGAAGAAGGCCGTCCTGCCGATTCCGTACGGAACAACGTCGCTTTCCGTGAACGGCGTGGAGACGCCGACGGGGCTCGACGGCGCGCAGGGCTGGTATGCGCTGCGCATAAAGCCGGGCGAACTCTACTCGCTGTCGCTGATCGCGAACGAAGTGACCTACGCCGCATCCATCCTCGGCGGCGGCGCGGGCATGATGATAATTATGCGGTAATCAATTTCAGAAAGGAACAAGACAATGAACAGATTCGTATTTTTCGCACTTTCCCTTTTCGCGGCCAATGCTTCGCACGCCGCCGCGATCGAACAGGTGATTGTCCGCCAGCAGTGGCCCTGGTCGACGGACATCAAGGTCGAATACAAGATTTCCGGGGTCGACGCGGAGCATCCCGTAAACATCGGCGTGACGGCGTACAACGGCAGCGTGGAGCTCGACGCGACGCGCCTTGAGTCGTCAATGCGCGGATCCCGCTACGGCATCTGCGAGTCGGGCGTCGGCGAGTTCTTCATCGATCCCGTCAAGGCGTTCGGGACGGAGAAGGTCGCGCTCGCGAACTTCAAGGTGAAGCTCACGCTGAGCGATTCGGACCAGAACGCGTCGGAGGTGATCTACAAGATCTTCGACCTCACGGCCGAAACGGGCACGTTCCCGTGCAGGGACGTTACGCGCGCCGACATCAAGAACGGACTCTACGGCGACTTCGAGACTTCCTACTCGGCCGTGGGCGACGGCTTTTCCACGGACCTCCCGGACGTTCTCGTCTGGACGGGCGTGACGAACTATCCGGGCGTGAAGACGACGAAACTCGTCATGCGCAAGATACCGAAGGGCACGTTCTCCATGGGCCAGACCGGCGGCACGTTCGGCACGACGGGGAACGCCGAGCCGGTGCACAACGTGACGCTGACGAAGGACTTCTACATCGGTGTGTTCGAGCTCACACAGGAACAGTACCGCCGTCTTCAGCGCAGCTCGTACAGCGGCAGCCACAACGTAGGCGACGCCAATCCGATCGAAAACGCATCGTATGACGCCTACCGCAGCCAGGTCACGAGCGTTTTCAGGACCAACCTTGGCGTTGACACACTTGACTTCCCTACGGAGGCGCAGTGGGAGAAGGCCTGCCGCGCGGGTACAACGAGCGAGCTGTACAACGGCAAGGCGCTCAGCATCAACGGACAGACCCAGTCCGGCAACATCGCGCCGATAGCGTGGTATGCAGAGGAAGGAACGCACGAGGTCGGTCTCAAGCTTCCGAACGCATTCGGACTTTACGACATGCTCGGAAATGTCTATGAGGCGTGTTTGGACTGGAATGGCGCATACGCTGCCGGCGATGCGACGGATCCAACCGGACCCGACACGGCTCCGGCTGACAGCAAGCGCGTGATTCGTGGCGGCTACTACAGCACCAACAACTATCTCATCACCTCGGCCGGACGTAGCTCAAGCTCGGGCGGATGGATAAACTACGGCTTCCGCCTCGCGTTCACGGTGAACGACTAACTCCCCGAAAGGAACCAAAATGATCTCGGCAACACTGTTTGCCGCGGCGCTCGCCGCGGCACCTGCGGGAGCTGTACCCTCGTTCGAATGCCCGGACGCGGACATCAACCGCACGTACGAGTTCCGCTGGCGCGCCTTCGGCCGCCACTGCGTGAAGACGCCCGAGGGCTGGGTCGTCACGGAGTTCCTTCCCGACGTCCCCTGGGCGGGAAAGTACAACACGATCGTCTGCCCGGCGGGGCACCACCTGCGCGAGGCGCGGTGGATGCACGACACGTCCGTCGCGTCGGACTACGCGCGGTTCTGGTTCGGGACGAACGGCGCGCACCGCGTGAAGTACTGCACCTGGCTTGGCTCGTCTCTCATCGATGTCGTGCGCGTCACGGGCGATGCGTCCACCGCGGTCGAACTTCTCGACCCGATTGTCGCGCTGTACGAATCGTGGGAGACGAAGCCGATTGTCTACCGCACCTGCCCCGATGGCGAGCCGTTCCCGATGGGCGGAGACGGGAAGGGCATGTTCACGTCCGTCGACGACCGCGAGGGAAGCGAATACTCGCTCGGACGCGACGGGTACCGTCCGCTCTTCAACAGCGCAATGTACGGCGAGGCGAAGGCCATCGTCGAGATTGCGCGACTCGCGAAACGCCAAGACCTCGTTGCCCGCTTTTCGCGCAAGGCCGAGATTCTTGAGAAGGGCATCCGCGAAAAACTGTGGAATCCTGATGTCGGATTTTTCACGACTCTTGCTACGAACGGAATTAGAAGCACGGTGCGCGAGCTGCACGGCTATGCGCCGTGGTACTTCGGCATGCCGCTCGCGGGCTTCGGCGACGCCTGGGCGCAGGTGGAAAGCGAAGAGGGTTTCGCCGCGCCGTTCGGACTCTGCTTCGCCGAGCGGCGTGCGCCGGGATTCAGAATCGCGTACGACGGACATCCCTGCCAGTGGAACGGACCGAGCTGGCCGTTCGCGACGTCGATCGTCCTCACGGGGCTCGCCAACGCGATCGCCGAGGGGTCGTCCGGCGACGTCGGACGCGAGACGTACGTGAAGCTCCTTCACCAGTATGCCGCGCAGCAGGTGCGCAGGACCGAAGACGGAAAGGCGATTCCGTGGATTGACGAGAATCTCGATCCGTTCACGGGCGTGTGGCTCTCCCGCGCGATACTGCACGCGCAGGGTAAGAAGGACGAGCGCGGAGAGGACTACAACCACTCGACGTTTGCGGACCTTGTGATCTCGGGGCTCTGCGGCCTTCGTCCGCAGCTTGACGGGGCGCTTGAGATACGTCCGCTTATTCCCGACACCTGGGATTTCACGTGCCTCGAGAACGTGCATGTGCGAGGACGTAGCATTTCGCTCTACTGGGACCGCACCGGCCGCCGGTATGGCAAGGGCGCGGGATTCTCCGTCTGGGCGGACGGGCGGGAGGTCCATCGTGCCGGCGCTCCCGCGCCGTGCCGACTGTTCGATCCGCGTCCGCTCACTGCGGGCTGGGAGAACAAGGATCCGAATCGCAAGGAGTTTCCGACGGAAGGTGTGATCTGGCGCGCCGCGGGTTGCGCGGATGCCGCGTTTTCGGTAATCAGGGCCGGCGGGGCCGAAGGAAGCGTCGAGGTCAAAAACGGCGTCGTCCGAATCGTCAAGACTAACGAAAAGGGCTATCTGATCGTCGAGGGGCCCGAATTCGCGACGGCGGAACCCGACCAGTCCGTGCGCCTTTCGGCGGACGTGGCGGTCTCGGGCTCGAACGGCGACTACTGCCACGGCTTTCTGCGCGCGCACGGCAGGAAGCCCGGATACGGCATCTCCGAACTTTTCGAGAAGGACTACGCGGGCGGAGGCATTCCCGAATCGCTGGGGCTCCCGAATTCGCCTCGCGGCCAGACGTACCGCAAGTACGCGAGCGAGGTTGCCCATGACGGCGTGCTGACGCCGGCGATCGTCGTCGCGGGCAATCCGTCGGTCAGCGTCTGGTCGAACTGGTCCGTCTCCTCGCTCAAGGCGGAGAAGCAGGCCTGGGGCAGGAAGTACAGCACCTGGGGCGTGCCGCGCGAACGGGACCGCATGGACGAAGCCGCGTACGACCGCGGGCTCGCGGCGGACGTGCAGCATACGGCGAAGGTCGTGAAGGGGAAGTGCGGACCCGAACTCCGGGTCGACGGACGCGCCGTGCAGCCCGTCATCTACAAGGGACGCCACTGCTCTGTTGAGCAGATTCCGCCGCCGGAGCTGTTTGCCGGACACACCGTCACCAACGCGCACATTCCGCTGATGGTGAAGGACATCCGCCTCGGCCGGGTGCCGGGATGCCGCGGATACTGGACGAAGGACGGATTCGACGCTAAGGGTGCCGTGCGCGAAATCAAGGACTCCATGCGCCTCGTGCCGGACGTCCCGTTCGTCCTTGCGATCGGCTGCAACGCCTATCCGGAATTCGCCGAGAGCGAGCATCCGGACGAGGCCTGGCGCCACAAGGACGGGAAGGTCGTGCTCGGCAACAGCGGCAGCTGCGTCGCCTCGTACGTCATCCCGACGGCGGGCGCGAAGCTCTGGCCCTGGCCGTCGTATTCCTCGCGCGCCTGGCGCGACGGCGTCAAGCGCTGCCTGAAGTCGCTTGTGGCGGAACTCAAGGCGCAGGGACTCGACAAGCGCATTGTCGGAATTCACACGTTCGGCTATCAGGACGGACAGTTCTCCGTGTGCTATCCCGACTATTCCGCGCCGGCGAAGGCGGAGTACGCGGACTTCTGCCGCGAAGGGGGTCACGTTTCGACGAACTACGAGTTCTTCTGCAAGCAGACGGGGCTCAGGGCGCAGGAGGAGTTTGCGCGCGAGTTCAGGCGTCTCATGGGCAAGGACGTCGTCTCGATCATGTGGTGCCAGTCGCCGCACCGCGCGAATGCCGCGACGTCGTGGAACATCGGCGAGTTCCTGCGCTCGGACGAGGATGTCCATCGCGTCCGAGCGCAGGAACATCGGCGAGTTCCTGCGCTCGGACGCGATGGACATCCTCGTCGCGCAGCCGAACTACGAACGGCGTCGTCCCGGCATAACCGGCGCGAACCGGCTTCCCGCGGCGTCCTTCCGTCTGCACGGAAAGTTCTTCTTCGAGGAACTGGACTTCCGCACGTATGCGATGGTCGAGCCGTGGTCCGGTCCGTCGTCGGCGATCGGCCTCGGACAGGCCTCGGACTTCGGCATGTGGCAGAGCATTTTCCGCAAGGATGCCGGCGTCATGGTCGCGCAGGGCATGGGCTGGTGGTTCTACGACATGGCGAACGGCTGGTTCTCCGCGCCGGAAATCGTCGACGACATCGCAACCGCGCTCAAGGCGGATGCCGCGGAGCGGCGTGCCGGGCGGACGGACTGGAAACCCGGCGTCGCGCTTGTCGTGGACGAGGCGGGGCTCCTCGGCTGGGCGGACGGCATGAAGTTCCTGCCGCGTCCCGCGGACTTCAGCTATGCCGACCAGCTGTTCCTGCTTGCGCGTTCCGGCGTGCCGTTCGACAGCTATCTTCTCGAGGACGTTCTCGGGAATCCGGCCCTGCTCGAACCCTACAGGATGGTTGCCTTCAACCTGATGCGCCGCGTCGACGCGCCGCGTGCGGATCTGATGCGCCGTCTTTCGTCCGCGAAGCGCACGTTCCTCTACCTTCCGCGGTGCGGCGAGCTGGGCGGGCTTGCCGAGGCGACGGGAATGACGCTCGTCTGCGGCGAAAAGGCCGACCACACGGTTGTCGCCGAGCCGGGCTTCGCGTGCGAGGCGAACGGACTTCAGTACCACGACATGCTCCGCAACGCGGCGAGCCTCGAGTTTCCGCCGCCGCAGCTTGCGGACTGGCCGCGCAACTCGGTTGCCGAGGCGCCGGGCGTAAAGGTGCACGCGCGCTACGCGAAGGACGGGAAACCGGCGACGGCCGAACGCCGCGACGGTCTCGTGCGTCACATCGTCTTCACCGAGGCCGGCGGCGTTTCGCCCGCGGCGTTCAACAAGTTCGCGCGCGAGGCGGGGGCGTACGTACCGCTCGCCGCGGACATCGCGCAGGTGGACATGAACGGCGCGTTCGTCAATCTGCATGCGCTTGAAGATGCGGTCTGCGATTTCCGGCTTCCGTTTTCGTGCAGGGTCGTGAACCTGAAGACCGGCCGGGAGGAGAAGACCCGCGACGGAATTCTGCCGCTGAAGATGTCCGCCGGCGAAACCTGCCAGTTCGCGCTCCAGTAGAAGCTGTTTGGTGCGCGATGTGGATGCTGGCGGCATTGATGCTCGTGAATGAGCCGGAACCCGTTGAAATACACGGGTTCGCGGATGCGTACTGGTATTCCGCGAACGTCTCGCGCGGGAAGATCCCGTTCGCGCGTCCGATTCTATTTCAAGAGGTCGAAGTCGATGCCGTTTCGCGCGATCTCGGACAGCTCAACTTCTACTACGCCGCGACGCATTCGCTTTCGGATGTGCGAGACAAAGTC
>JAFPDR010000206.1 GCA_017389885.1 Kiritimatiellia bacterium | reverse complement strand
TAGAAAAACGCCTGGTTGTCTGCGAAAAGCCTGTCTGCACGCGCCGCGTCGCGCGTGAAGCGGTCCGGCCGCACGTCCGTCAGCATGCGCGGAAGCATCATGTTGTAGTAGGCGAACACCGCACCCGGCGCAGAACGCGCCAGAAGCTCGTCGACGGTTGCGCGGAAGAGGTCCGGGCCCATGTACTCGAAGATGTCCGAGAGGTTGAAGAAGCTGTATCCTTCCTTCTCCCGGGCAAGTTCCGACGGCGCACCCTGCACGAAGCGGATGCGGTCGAGGCGCGAGCGGATGAGCTCGAAGTTCTCCGGACGCGCGTAGTGGGGCAGCACGCCGTCGAACGTTCCGAGGATGACGTAGCGGAGGTACGGATTGTCCTCCGTCGGCAGCTCGGACATCGCGCGCTCCGCCCTTTTCCAAATCTCGCCCGAGATGGCGGTCTTTTTGACGTAGCGGAAGAACTCCGGGTCGCGTCCGAGCCTTCCCATCACCCACTTGTTGAAGAACAGCTTGAAGAGGAGACGGTAGCGCATGTTCGCCCAGGTCCCGCGGAAGAACGCGCGGCGCTCCTCGAGGCTCTTCGCCCTCATGAGCTCGCGGCGCTCGGCGCGCGTGTGCGTGAGCGGAAGGATGCGGTTGGCGAAGATGCGGAAGTACGACTCGAACTTGCCGGCGTCGACTACGCCGCGAGCGAGGAGGGACGCGTCCGCGTCGTAGCGCGCGACGGCGGACGGCGCGAGCGCGGCGCGCACCTTGTCGCGGTAGAGCGCGATGCGTTCCTCGCCCGTCGCCTCCGCAAAGCCGAGGAACCGGAGGAACTCCGCGTGCGGGAGCGTCCTGAACGCCGCGGCCTTCAGCTCGCAGAGGTCGAGCTGCGCGCGGTTCAGGTCGAAGGCCGTTACGGACGCCGCGCCGCCGCAGAGAAGCGAGAACGAGTTGTCGCCTGCAGAGGCGATGGAGAGGCACCGCGCCTGTGGCGGCATTACGCCGAGCAGCAGGAGCGGATCCTCCCAGCAGTTTGCATAGCGCACGAAGTCGAACTTCGCGCGGTCTTCGACGGCCTGCGCCGTGCTCATGGGTTCTCCTTTCCAATGACGCGCACCGTTCCGGCCGCGCCGTCAAGTTCAACAGTGTCGCCGTCCCTCACGGCGGAGAGAAGTCCGTTTACGCCGACGACGCAGGGAATGCCCAGCTCGCGCGTAAGGATCGCCGCGTGCGAGAGAACGCTCCCGCGCTCCACGAGGACGCCCTTCGCGAGCGGGAACAGCGGTCCCCACCCGGGGTCCGTGCGCTCGGCGACGAGAATGCATCCCGCGACGTTCGCGGCGCCGGAGAGGTCGCGTATCACGCGCGCCGTCCCGCGGACCGTTCCGCGGCAGCAGCCGATCCCCGCCAGCGCGTCCGCGCCGCCAGCTTCCGCCGCCGCGGGCGCGCCCTTCTCCGCGACCTGCACGCCGCCGCGCGTCTCGAAGCGCTCCGGCGGAGCCCCGGCCCCTGCGTAGGCGTCGAACTGCGCGCGCCGCGCGGCGATCAGCGCGCGGAAACCGCATGCGTCCGCGCAACCTTCCGAATAGCCGAGCACTTCGTCCAGCGCGAGATAGAACACGTCGCGCGCGGAATCGACGAATCCGCCCGACGCGAGGCGCGCGCCGAATGCGAGCATGATGCGGCGGATTACGGCGAAGAGGCGCGTCCGCTCGAAGCGCAGGTTCTCGCGGTTCGACACATACCGGCGCGCGGCGTTCCTGAGGCGCGCAAACAGGAACCGGCGCAGGGGATGTCCGCGGAGCGCGGAAAGATCGACCTTCGGCGGCGGCGCGGGCTGCGGCGGAGGCACCGCGACATAGCCGCGCAGCATCGCGAGCAGAGGCGTCGGATCCATGTCGTACGTCACCGTCTCGAGCTTCAGCTCGCCCATGCAGCGGCTGCCGAACTTCTTCAGGTACGCGCGCCAGGCCTCGGCGAACGCGGGATGCGCGTCAATGCCGGAAAGAAACGCCCTGTCGTCCGACGACTCCATCTTCGCGCGCAGCGCGGCGTCCGCACGCACGATCTCCGCGAGTTCCGCAAGACGCCGCATGGGTTCCGCCGAGACGATGTCTCCTACGCCCACGAGCACGTCGTTCTGCATCGAGCCCGCGGCGTCCACTCCCCATGCCGAGAGCTTCTTCCGGAGAAGTCCGTAGGATACCATCGCAAAGAAGTCGTTGACCAACGGCGTGCGCCAGCCGACTATGAACTCGCGTTCGAGCCCTTCGTACGTGCGCGCGAGGTCCGCGGCGGAGAGGCCGGAGAAGTCCGCGGACTCGAGCGGGGCGACGACTTCGTCGAAGCGCGCGCGGAACTTCCTGACGCGGCGCGGAAGCGTGACCGCATAGCCGAGGATGCCCGCGAGCGTGGAGGCGACGCGCAGGATCTCCGGACGCCGCGAGGGACGGATCGACGGCTTCTCCTTCAGGGGCTCCTTCACGCCCATCATCGTCTCCATGAAGGGCGCGTTGATCCTGTAGCCGGGGAGCATCATCAGCAGGCGGTACCAGTTGCGGAGATTGTAGTAGAACCGTCCGCGCCAGTGTCCGAGCATCTCGAAGGCGTCGGGATTCGCGTCGATGAGCGACTTCTCCACGCCGAGCGCGCTGCAGAGCTGGCGGTAGACGGCGGAATAGACGCGCCGGGCGAAGGAGAACGTGAGCGGCAGCGTCACGCCGGGATAGCTCTCGACGATGTTCGAGTTGTCCCACAAGACCGCCTCCTCGTCCGGATCGGGGAGCGTGCCGAGCGTGGTGATCGGCCGCGTCTGCAGAACGAACAGGGAGCCGTCCGCGGCAAAGGCCCATTCGACGTCCTGGGGTCGTCCGAAGGCATGCGAAATCTTCTGCGCCAGCGCAGCGACGCGCCTGACCTGTTCGTCGGAGAGGACGCGTTCAGTTCGCGCCGCACCCGCCAGCGCCACGCGCTCGGTCCCGCCGTCGGCCGCGAATCGGACGGCATGTTCCTTCTCCGCGACCGTCGCCTCGATTTCGCCGCCGCGCACGACGTAGGTATCGGCTTCGGCGCTTTCGGACACGAGCCCCTCGCCGAGTCCGCGCACGGCGGAGACGGTGACCGCGCGCCGCGAACCCGTCTTGAAATCCACCGCGAAGGCGACGCCTGCGCTCTCGGCGTCGACCATTTCCTGGATGATGACGTTCATCCGAATGCCCGAGGCGTCCGTGCCGCGCGCGCGGCAGTAGGCGCGCACGGCCTCGGAAGCGCACGACGCGCGCACTTCCGCGACGGCCTGCGCAAGTCTCCCGCGCGGCACGGCAAGGCAGGTCGCAAACTGTCCCGCGAAGGAAAGTTCGCCGCCGTCTTCCGCGGAGGCGGAGGAGCGCACCGCGAAGCGTTCGGCCGAGCCGAGTCCGGACGACGCAAGCCGCGCGCAGAGATCGTCCGCCGAATCATCCGGACCGAGCGCGATCCAGCGCGGGACGGCGAAGCCGAAGCCGACGAGCCGCGCGAGGTTGTCCGCCTTGCCGCCGTTCACCGCGCCCCCCATCCGCAGAGATGCGGCACCATGCCGACGAACACGTACATCGCAATCGTCCAGATGCCGGACGCCGCCTCTATTCCGCGTCCCGTTTTGCGTCCGAACAGGAACGCGACGGCAGGCGCGGCCGAGAGCAGGAACGAGGGCGTGAGCCACATCGCGCCCTTCGCGAGGAATCCGCGCGCGTGGCAGCAACCGAGGGAGAGGGCCCAGGTGACCGTCAGAAGGACAAGCCATATCGCCGCGGCGCGGAATCCTCCCCAGAGCGCGGAATACGTCTCAACGCCCGGCTCCTCGTCTTCCGGGATGCGGATCTTGCGTCCGATCTCGATTATGCATCCGTTGGTGAAGGTAAGCGCGAGGAACAGGAACATTCCGGTCGGCAGGCGGAATCCGCCGACGATCCAGTCGAGCCCGGAGGTGTAGAAGTCGATGAGCGGCATCACCATCATGTGCGAGAGCATGTAGACGACGGGATGCCTCCGCAGCCACGCGGGGACGAAGAACTCCCGCCACATGAGGAGCAGGTAGCCTATCGACAGCGCAAGCGGCGCGAGCAGCGCCGGGGCGACGCAGGCGTTCGCGGCGACCATGAATGCGATCACGCCGAGGATGAGAGCGCGCAGCTCGCCGAAGGAGACGAGCCCGCGCGGCACGGCGCGGTACGGACGGTACTTCGCGTCGTCTTCGGCGTCCTTGAACTCGTCGAAAAGGCGAAGGAGGAAGAACAGCCCGAACGAGGTAGCGATGCCCGCCGCCATGACCCACCAGCCGATGAGTCCGGTGCGTCCGCCGCTCATTATCGAATAGCCGGACGCGGAAAAGGTGAACGCGGCGACGATCGGCAGATACTGCTGCAGCGGGAAACGCTCCCTCTGGTATATCCAGAATCGAGCCGGCAGCGCGCGTTCGTTGTCCTTCAGGTCAACGGGACGCTCCTGTTCGGGGACGAACATGGTCATG
>JAFPDR010000205.1 GCA_017389885.1 Kiritimatiellia bacterium | reverse complement strand
GACGCGCACTTCCCGGGGCACGCGTTCAACGCGCGCACGCTGCGCGCCGACGGGATCGGCGCGGACAGGCTGCTGGCGGGGATCATCCCGCTCTTCGAGCTCGACGCGTACGCGACTCCGGTCGTGATGATGGCGCCTGTTCCGGGCGACTCGCTCGATCCGTCCGTCGAGGCGAGGTACCGCAGGGCGCTCGGATACGAGGGGAAGATCGAGCAGATGGAGCGCTATGCGTTCTACGAGCGGGCGAAGAAGGCGTATGCCGTCGTGATCACGGGCGAGACCGCCAAGTACGGCAACGTGATACTGAAGAAGGGCGTCACGCCGGTCGCGCCGTGAGGCGCGGAAGCTGGTGGACCGGGCGGGACTTGAACCCACGACCAAGGGATTATGAGTCCCCCGCTCTGACCGACTGAGCTACCGGTCCCCAACTGGCGGAGAATTATACCAAAAATACCCCCTTGCGCGCAAGGGGGAGATTTTGATATAATTTCCCCCTCAAACCCGCATTGTGCACAGTTAACAAAGTGGCCGCTTACCACACTTCAGGCGCGATGGGGGAAGTCGCAAAGACGTTTTTCCGCAAAAGGCACAAATAAGGTAAGTTCATAATGAGCGCAGAACGCAAGGTATTCGGCCGTCTCCAGAGCATGGCCGAGACTCCACCGGACCTCATTGAGATCCAGACCAAATCGTACCACGACTTCCTGCAGGAGGACGTTCCGCCGCAGAAGCGCGAGAACCGCGGCCTCCAGGCGATATTCAAGGAGGTGTTCCCCGTCGTCTCGGCTGACGCGCGCTACTCCCTCGACTTCGTGAGCTACAGGCTCGAGGAGCCGAAGAAGTCGTATCTCCAGGCGCTCATCGACGGCGAGACGTACTCCCGTCCGCTCCACGCGAAGTTCCGCCTGAACGACGCGGGCGAGGTGCGCGAGGAGGAGGTCTTCCTCGGCGACATGCCGATGATGACGCCCGACGGCGCGTTCGTGATCAACGGCGCCGAGCGCGTGATCGTCTCGCAGCTGCACCGCTCCCCCGGCATCTCGACCGAGCGCCAGGTGCACGCGAACGGCCAGCCGCTGATCTCGTGCCGCATCATCCCCGACCGCGGCAACTGGATCGAGATCATGTTCGACACGAACGACATCATGTGGTGCTTCATGGACCAGCGCCGCCGCCGCCGGAAGTTCTACGCGACGACGCTCCTTAGGGCCTTCGGCCACGGGTCGGACGAGAAGCTCATGCAGCTCTTCTACGACTTCAAGAAGCTCCCGACCGGCAAGAAGTACGCCGAGAAGGACCTCAAGTACCTCGTGATGAAGGACGATCTCGTCGACGCGGCCTCGCAGGCCGTGATCGCGCGCCGCTACGACCCCGTCACCCCCGCGATGATGGAGCAGCTCGCCGCCGCGGGCTTCGAGCAGGTCGACGTCGTTGACGTCGCCGTAGACAACGGCATCCTCATCAAGACGCTCCGCGAGGACGCGAAGGCGGGCATCCACAACGAGGAGGACGCGCTCAAGGAGGTCTACAAGCGCATGCGCCCGGGCGATCCGCCCACGGCGACGAACGCGAAGCAGATGCTGCGCCGCATGTTCCACGACCTCAAGCACTACGACCTGAGCCTCGTCGGGCGCCACATGATCAACAAGCGCCTGAAGCTCTCCGGCAAGGTCGACGACAACCTCCGCACGCTCATGGAGGGAGGGGTCGACGTCATCGAGGCGATACGCCTCCTCCTCAGGATATACACGGGCAAGGACGTGGTCGACGACATCGACCACCTCGGCAACCGCCGCATCCGCACGACGGGCGAGCTTCTCGAGAACGAGTGCCGCAAGGGCCTTGCGCGCACCGAGAGGCTGATCCGCGAGCGCATGACGGTGCACAACCCCGACCAGGGTCCGCTCTCCACGCAGCGCCTCGTCAACTCGAAGACGTTCAGCGCGGTGGTGCAGGACTTCTTCGCCCGCTCGCAGCTCTCGCAGTTCATGGACCAGACGAACCCGCTCTCGGCCCTCGCGCACAAGCGCCGCCTCTCGGCCCTCGGCCCTGGCGGACTCAGCCGCGAGCGCGCGGGCTTCGAGGTCCGCGACGTGCATCCCTCGCACTACGGCCGCATCTGCCCGATCGAGACGCCCGAAGGCCCGAACATCGGCCTCATCTCGTCGCTCGGCATCTACGCGCAGATCAACCGCTTCGGCTTCATCGAGACGCCGTACCGCAAGGTCGTCGGCGGGAAGGTGACGGACGAGATCGAGTACCTCCCCGCGGACGAGGAGGAGAAGTACGTCATCGCGCAGGCGAACGCGCCGCTCACCGCGGGCCGCCGCTTCGCCGAGGAGCGCGTCACGTGCCGCTTCAAGACGGAGTTCTGCGACAGGCCCGCGCGCGAGGTGCAGTACATGGACGTCGCGCCGATGCAGGTGATCTCGATCGCCGCCGGCCTCATTCCGTTCCTCGAGCACGACGACGCGAACCGCGCGCTCATGGGCGCGAACATGATGCGCCAGGGCGTGCCGCTGATGTCCACGGAGCGTCCGTACGTCGGGACCGGCCTCGAGGGCGTCTCGGCCAAGGACAGCCGCGTCATACTGACGGCGCTCGCGGACGGAACGGTCGCGTACGTCTCGGCCGACTTCATCGTCGTCACGTCCGACGGGAAGCTCCCGTCCTCGAAGGACCCGTTCGCGCACGACCCCGCGCACGGCGTGTGGCGCTACGACCTCCAGAAGTTCCGCCGCTGCAACTCCGGCACGTGCTTCAACCAGAAGCCGATCGTCAAGAAGGGGCAGAAGGTCAAGGTGGGCGACTGCCTTGCGGACGGCCCGGCGACGGACCAGGGCGAGCTCGCACTCGGCAAGAACCTGCTCGTGGCGTTCATGAGCTGGCGCGGATACAACTTCGAGGACGCGATCCTCGTGAACGAGCGCCTCGTCAGGGAGGACATGTTCACGTCGCTCCACATCGTCACGTTCGACTGCGGCGCGAGGGACACGAAGCTCGGCCCCGAGGAGATCACGCGCGACATCCCGAACGTCAGCGAGGACGCGCTCAAGAACCTCGGGCCCGACGGCATCGTGCGCGTCGGCGCGGAGGTCAAGCCCGGCGACATCCTCGTCGGCAAGGTCACGCCGAAGGGCGAGACCGAGCTCTCGCCCGAGGAGAGGCTCCTCAGGGCGATCTTCGGCGAGAAGGCCGCTGACGTGCGCGACACCTCGCTCGTCGTCCCGCCCGGAACCACGGGCGTCGTGATGGGCGTGCAGGTCCAGTCCAGCTCGCAGGTCGAGACCGGCGACGAGAAGAAGTCCAAGCGCGCCAAGAAGGACGCCGAGAAGAAGCGCAAGAACCAGCTCGCCAAGCTCGAGAAGGACCTCGTCGCGAAGCTCGTCGCGGAGATCATGAACGAGAAGCTCCCGGTCGACGTAACGGACTCCGAGAGCGGCGACGTGATCATCAAGGCGAACCAGAAGATCAAGAAGTCCCAGCTCACGGCGCTCGCGAAGGCGCACGCGCACTGGGAGATGGACGAAGGCCCCGCGAAGGACCGCATCGAGGGCATCATGGGCCAGATGGCGGACCAGTTCGCGGAGCTCGAGGACCCTGCGGAGGGCGAAGACGGCCTCTTCGGCGAGTTCGGCGCGGACGGCGACGTCGTCAAGCAGGTGCGCGTGTTCCTCGTCGACAAGAAGAACCTCCAGCCCGGCGACAAGATGGCCGGCCGCCACGGAAACAAGGGCGTCGTGTCGCGCGTCCTCCCGTCGTGCGACATGCCGTTCCTGCCCGACGGACGTCCCGTCGACATCGTCCTCAACCCGCTCGGCGTGCCTTCCCGAATGAACCTCGGGCAGCTGTTCGAGACCTACCTCGGCCTCGCGTGCCGCACGCTCGGCTTCCACGCCGCGACGCCCGTCTTCGACGGCGTCCAGGAGTCGGAGATCGACGAGCTCCTCAAGAAGGCCCGCGCGGTGCAGGAGAAGGAGGAGGGCGAGCAGAGCTGGATCTGCCCGGAGGGCAAGACCGTGCTCTACGACGGCCTCACCGGCGAGCCATTCCGCCAGAAGGTGGTGGTGGGCGTCATCTACATGCTGAAGCTGCACCACCTCGTCACCGACAAGATCCACGCCCGCGCGGTC
>JAFPDR010000204.1 GCA_017389885.1 Kiritimatiellia bacterium | reverse complement strand
GTGCGCGTGAGGTCGCTGAAGTCGTCCGCAAGCCGCTGCGAGAAGTGCCAGTCGAGCACCTCGGTGAACATGACTCCGAACTTCTGCGCACACTGGAAGGAATAGTCGATTATGCGCCTCCCGGCGACGGGAAGCTCGGCGGGGCTCGTGCCGGGAAGCACGTCCTGTACCCATTCCAGCTCCTTCGTGGAGGGCACGAAGAGGACGTTGTCCATCAGTACGCCCCCTTTCCGCCGATGATCGCGGGAATCGTCTTCAGGAGGATCGCGATGTCCTTCCAGACGCTCGGGGCGAGGATGTACTCCTTGTCGAGCCTTACCTGCTCGTGGAATGGAATCTCGCTGCGGCCCTTGATCTGCCAGAGGCACGTTATGCCGGGTATCACGTCGAGGCGCTTGCGGTCCTCGAGCGTGTACTGCGCTACTTCGGAAGGCACGGGCGGACGCGGCCCAACGAGGCTCATGTCGCCGATGAAGACGTTCCACAGCTGGGGCAGCTCGTCGAGGCTGGTCCTGCGCAGGAACTTGCCCACCTTCGTTATGCGCGGGTCGTCCTTCATCTTGAATATGACGCCGTCCGTCGACTCGTTCTGCTCCTGGAGCTGCTCCTTGAGCGCCTCCGCGTCCGTACGCATGCTGCGGAACTTCCAGAAGCGGAAGTGTCGCCCGTACCGCCCTACGCGCGTCTGGCTGAAGAACACCGGACCCTTGCTCGTCAGCTTAACCGCGAGCGCGATGGCGATGAACACCGGCGAGAGCGCGAGCATGCCGAGTCCGCTCGCGGCTATGTCTATCGCGCGCTTGACGGCGTACGAGCAGCGAACCGTCATCCGCCAGGCCTGCAGCCGCAGGCTTCTGCGGCGCCCGCCGTGCACGCGCGCCGAAAGCTCGCGGAGCAGCTGGTCGAGGTCCGCGTCCTTCGATCTGTCGAGAAAGCTTGCCATTTCGGCGTCAGAGTTCCTTCTGAAGCTCGCGCAGGCGCGAGATGAGGGAGTCCGCCTCGGCGCCGTCCTTGAGCGCGGACGCCTTGCGGAGCGCTATCGCGGTCTCGGCCATCGCGTTGTCTCCCGCGGCGAGCGCGTTGCCCTTGATCGTGTGCGCGACGCGGTCGAGCCGCTCCCATTCCTCCGCGGCGCGCGCGGACTCCGCGTCGCCGAGCTTCTCGCCGACGGACGCGACGTACTCGTTGTATATCTCGCCGATGACGTCGGCGTCTCCGCCAAACTGCTCGTCGAGATATACCCTGCAGCATTCCTTCATCTCGTTCCCTCCGTTCGTTATTTCTTCGCGCCGTCCTTGCCGAACAGCGGAATGTGGTAAGTCGTCTCGTTCATGTCCATGTAGCGGTTGCGCTCGACGCCCTCGCACAGCTCGCGCACCATCAGGCGTCCGCGCCCGCGTCCGGCCATGTTCTGGTTCGCCATCTCGAACGCCGTTGACGCGTCTCCCGCCACGACTTCGATGCTCGGCTCAGGGGAACCGGTCTCCCAGACGGTAAGGACGGCGTTGTCGCGAACCCGCTTGAGCCGCACCGACGCAACCTCGCGCAGACGGTCTCGGTCGTCGAATCCGTGGTCGTGAACGTTCATGAGCTTCTCCTCGAAGACGAGCTGCACGCGCGTGACGCCCTCTTCGGGCCAACCCTCGTCGCGGCACCACTTCGCGATCTCCTGTGACGCCGCGTCTATCTCGTCCGCAAATACGCGGAACGTCGCCTCGTAGATGCCGGGCACCCATGTCCGCGCGCCGAAGGTGACTAGCGTGACGTCGTCCAGAAACTTGTCGTAGCCGAATTCCGAAAGCGTCTTGACGAACTTCGGAAGAGCCGACATGAGCGAACCCTCCTGCCTGGCCGACATGGCGATCTCGCGGCGGATCTTCTGCGAAAGCGGCTGCGGCAACCGCTCCTCGCCGGACACGTCGCGCGAAATGTCGAAGAGTCCGTCGGTGTATGCGATGCATATCGACTCGCGCGAGAGCTTCGTCTCCACGACGTCGTCAGGGGTGTATACCGTATCGGCAAAGAGCCCGATCGGGAGCCCGCCCTTCTTCTCCGGGTTTATCGGCAGGTCCTCGCCGTTCTCTACGACGATCAGGTCCGGCGCGCCGCAGGATATCCACTGCACAAGGCCGAGGAGCGGACGGTGGATGCAGATGAGCACCGTCATGTACGAGACCTCCGCGAGGTTTGCGCGGAAGAACGACTGCATCATGTTGGCGATCATGTCGGGCATCATCAGCGGCGCTCCGTCGCTGCGGAGGAGGTTCTTGAGGAAGGACTGCACCGCCGTCATCGCGAGGGCCGCGCTCGTGCCGTGGCCCTGGATGTCCCCAAGGACGTAAAGATAGCTTCCCGTGCCGAAGCGGATCGCCTCGATGAGGTCGCCGCTAACCACATCCGCCGGACGCCAGTACGTCGAGTAGAAGCCGCGCGGAGTCTGGATCGCCCGAATAGGCAGAAGACTCCGCTGGATGTGCGCGGCAAGATCGAGCGACTTGCGGTCTTCGTCTATCTTGTTCTGGATGAACATCTCGACGCGGTGAGAGGCGACGACCTGTCGGATTCGCTTGAGCAGCACATTCGTCGGGACCGCCTTCGGCAGATAGTAGCTTATCGGGTCGTCGAGAATCTTCTTGAGGAAGCCTCCACCCTCCTCCGGGTCGAGCGCGGTGAGGAAGAAGATCGGCACGGTGGGGTCGAAGCCGCGGATTATGTCGCGGAACATGAACCCGTCCATTTCACCCATCATGATGTCCGTTATGACGGCGCTGAACGAGTCGGGGTCCTTCTTGAACTCCGCGACTGCCGACTCAACGCCGTCGACCGCAACGGTGTTGTAGCCCACCTTCTTCAGCTTCGCGCTGAG
>JAFPDR010000203.1 GCA_017389885.1 Kiritimatiellia bacterium | reverse complement strand
TGTAGTCCATCTTGACTCCTGTTTTTCCGTTTTACTCCATCAGTCCTCGGCCGGAACCGCCGGCGCGAGCGTTTCGAAGTCGGCCGTGGAGCCGACGTAGCCCGACATGACCTGCTCGAGGCCGGCCCTCACGCGCGGGAACTCGACGTTCAGCCAGAAGTTAAGCGCGGCATTCTTGTAGTCGTACTTCTCGGCGAGCTTGACGAAGAGAGCGGCTACGACGAGCGCGATCGCGGCGTCCACGAGCTTGCGCGCGGAGAGGTCGTGGTAGACCTTCGCGTCCTCGCGTCCCTTGACGTACTCCACCGCGGCGTCGAGGCTCTCGAGGAGCTTCGTCATGCGCGGATGCTCCCCGTGCCAGTCCTCCTTGCCGAGGATGTCCGCAATGACGTCCTTGACGAGTCCGCCCGTCACGCCCGCGATCGCGGCGACGACCTGGAGCTGCGACGTGCCCTCGTAGATCGTCGTGATGCGGCTGTCGCGCAGGTACCGCTCGCAGGGGTAGTCCTTCATGAAGCCCGAGCCGCCGAGCACCGAGATCGCGCCCTGCGCGTTGCGCATGGACATCTCGGAGCCGTAGTACTTCGCCATCGGCGTGAGCATCTTGTTGAACGCGGACGCCTTCTTGAAGCGGGCGCGCACTGCCTGCGCCTCGGGCGTGCCCTTGAGCGCCTCGAACTTCCTGCCGAGGCCAGACTCGAGGTCGACGTTCTTCGCGGAGTAGTAGGTGAGCGCGCGGGACGCCTGGAGCTCGACGGACATCGTGGACATGAGCTCGCGGAGCGCGGGGAAGCTGTCGATCGTGACTCCGAACTGCCTGCGCGAGGCGGCGTAGTCGCGCGCGGCGCGGTACGCGGCCTCGCCGATTCCGGTGCCCTGCGCGGCGATGCCCATCCTCGCGCCGTTCATGAGGGCCATGACGTAGGTGATGAGCCCGCGCTTCCTGAGGCCGATCAGCTTCGCCGGCGCCTCGGTGAACACCATCTCGCACGTGGGCGAGCCGTGGATGCCGAGCTTGTTCTCGAGGCGGCGCACCTTGACCCACGGGCCCTTCTCGACGAGCAGGCAGCTGAGGCCGCGTCCGTCGCTGAACTCGGGCTCGGTGCGGGCGAGGACGAGCAGCACCTCGCCGCATCCGTTCGTGATGAAGCGCTTCACGCCGTTGACGCGCCAGACTCCGTCCTTGTCCTGGTAGGCCGACGTCTTGACGGACTGGAGGTCCGACCCCGCGTCGGGCTCGGTTAGCACCATCGCGCCGGTCCACTCTCCGGTGACGAGCCTCGGGACGTACTCCTTCTTGATTTCCTCGTCGGCGAAGGAGTTGATCGTCTCGGCGATGCCCTGGAGGCCGAAGAGGTTCATGAGCCCGGCGTCGCCGCGGCTCACGATGTCGTTGCACGCGGTAAGGACGGTGCAGGGCATGTTGAGTCCGCCAAGGTAGTACGGAATCGTCACGCCCATGAGGCCTGTCTTCCCGAAGAGCTCTATCGCGAGCTTCATGCCGGGCGCGCGCGTCACCGAGCCGTCCTCGTTCAGAGTGTTGCCGACGAGGTCTGTCTCCTCCGCGAGGGGGGCGATGCGGTTCGCCATGATGTCGCCGCACAGGTCGATCGCGCGCTTGTAGTTGTCGATCGCGTCCGCCGCGTCCTTCGGCGCGAAGTCGTATTCCTTCGCGAACTTGAAGTCTTCCTCGAGAAGCGTCGCCACCTCGGTGAGGTCGAGCGCGTCGATTACGTTCTCGATGTCCTTGTTGTCTCTGTAGAAGTTGCCCATTACCGTGTTTCTCCTGCCCGCGGGGCGGACGGAACACAGCGCCGCCGCCACACAGGTTTCCTAATATTATACCAAACTTTGGCGAAAGCCGACGGACGAAGGCCCGCAAAAGTTTTGCGCGCGGACCGCGCGCCGGAGGCGGGGCCTCAGAACGCGACCTTCCAGGGCCCGCGCTCGCGCCAGCAGCGGCGCACCGACTCCGCGGTCGGCTCGACGTAGAGCGGCGTCGCCTGGTGCCGGAACCACGTGTCCTGCCGCTTCGCGAGCTGGCAGGTGCGCGTCAGTATCTTGTCGCGGCCGTCGCCCTCGCGGTATCCGATCGCGAGCGAGGCCGTGCGCGACCAGACCGGATACTCCGCCCTGAGCCGCCTCTTCTCCTCCTCGAGCCCGTCCATGAACATCCCGTCGAGCCTCGCGGCTATGCGCGCGCGCACGACGGCGCGGTCGATCCTGATCACCGGGTACTCGGGCGGAGGCTTCTCCCACCTGCGGTCGAGCCCGCGCAGCAGCGCGGAGAAGTAGAGCCCGGTTCCGCCGACGATCACCATCGGGACGTCGCGCGGCACATGCGCCGCCCATTCCGCGGACGCCCTCAGCCACGCGCCGGACGAGAACTCCTCGGCGGGCGTCACGATGTCCACCCCGCCCATGTGGAACTCCTCGCGCTCCTCCGGCGGAGGCTTCGCCGTGCCGATGTCCATCCCCCTGTAGACGAGCATGGAGTCCGCGCTCAGGATCCACGCGCCCATCTCGCGCGCGAGCTCCGCGGCGATGGCGCTCTTCCCGCTCGCCGTCGGACCGGCTAGGATGTACGCTTCCCGAACGAGCATAGTATCATGAGCCCCGCCGCGACGGTTATGAAGGTGTCCGCGAGGTTGAAGCACGGAAAGTGGTACGCCGCCTTCCAGTGGAAGTCGAGGAAGTCTATGACGTATCCGCGGAAGACCCTGTCGACGAGGTTCCCGACGATGCCCGCGTATAGGAGCGCCTCGCTGACCGCGGCGCATCTGCCGCGCCCGAACACCGACTCGCGCTTCCACACGAGAAGCGCGAGCGCGAGCACGGCGAACGCCGCGAGGGGCCACACCTGGCCCTGGAACATCCCCCACGCGCAGCCCCGGTTCTCGACGTACGCGAGGTCGAAGAAACCGGGGATTACGGAGAGCGGCGCGGAGTCCCTGAGGAATCCGGCCGCCAGCTCCTTGCTCACCGCGTCCGCGATGACGAGGTGCACCACCGCGACGAAATAGAGGATCGCGCGCCTCATCAGCCGCGGTTGCGCTCCATCTCGCTCTGGCACTCCATGCAGGTCGTCACGAACGGCTGGTTGAGGAGGCGCGGCTTGCGGATGAGCTGCCCGCACGCGGTGCAGACGCCGTACGTACCGTCGTCGATGCGGTGGAGAGCCTCCTCGATCTGCTGGATCGTGCGGTTGATGTTGCCCATCTGGCCGAGCGCCTGGAGGCGGAGAGTCTGGTTCGTCCCGTCGCCTCCGTCGGCCTCGTGGTCCTCGGACTCGTTGAATCCCGTCGCCTTCATCGCGTCGACGCCGCTCAGCGCGGCGGCGCGTGCGTCGAGGAGGCGCTTGCGGAACTCATTGAGGTCCGCCTGGGGGAACTTCGCCGTGGCCTCGCCCTGCACGCGCGACGTGGGCCTGCGCGAGAGCTTGATCTCGCTCTCGACGCGGTCCTGCTCTACCTGCGCGGCGGAGCGCTTCATCTCCTCGGCGATGGACATCGCGAGCGCGACCGCCTTCGCGGCGTCCGCCTCGGACGTGTCCTCCTCGACCGGCTTGACCGGCGCGACCACCTTGCGGGCGATGCGCGGCGGGACGCGCTTGGGCTCGGCCTTCGCCGGCTCGGGCTTCTTCGCCGCGGGCTTCTTCGCGGCAGGCTTCGCGGCCTTCTTCGCCGCAGGCTTCTTCGCGGGCGCGGGCTTCTTGGCCGCCGGCTTCTTCGCGGGCGCGGGCTTCTTAGCCGCGGGCTTCTTCGCCGTCTTCTTAGACTCCTTGATCGTAAATCCCATGGGTTGCCTCCTTTCCAGTGTGAATCGGAACGGTTGACATTATATCATATCTGGACGCCGGGCGGAAGCTTCATCCAGTCGCGGATTTCATCCGAGAGCGGACGTATCTCCTTCACCGACGCGAACACCACCGCGCCGTCGCCGCCGGGCAGCTCGAACTGGTCGCCGGGCTTCTTGCCGAGCATGTTCTCCGCAAGGCGCGTCTTCGAGGAGATGATCCCCTTCTCGAGGTCGTTGTCCCACTCACCCAGAACCGTGTAGGTCTTGTCGCCTTCGGGCGTCGCGATCACGACCGTCACGCCCGGCATCACCTCGTCCGTCGTCGCGTCGGAGAAGTCCCCCGGCTTGACGGACTCCAGGTCGGCCTGCATGAGCGTCTGCTTCTGCATGAGCGCGCGCTGCTCGTCCTTCGCGTACTGGTACTCGGCGTTCTCGCTGAGGTCGCCGTAGCTCTTCGCGAACTCGATGCGCTTGATGTTCGCGGGCATGTCCTCGTTGATGAGCTTGAGGTACTCCTGCTTCTTCAGCGCGAAGCTGCGCATGGAGGTGACGCGCGCGTACTCCTTCTTCTTCTCCGCCTCGACGTAGTGCTTCTTGAGCTCCGGGACGATGTTCATCATCCTGACGACCGTCGCGTGGTGGGTCGACGGATCCCACGCGATCGACGCCTGGAAGCGCTCGAAGATGAGCGCCTGGTCGGACGGCGAGAGGAGCTTGAATATCTTCTCGAGCCACGCCCTGTCGCCGAAGAGGCGGCGGACGATGTTCTGCATCTTGAGCGTCTCTCCGCCGCGGCGCCCCTCGCCGAGCGCGATGGCGTGGGTGAGGAGCGTGGAGACGGGCGGGAGCTCCGGCCAGAGCTCGTACTTCTTGAGGACGCGGATCTTCTTTCCGTCGACATCTACGTCGGCGTACTCGAACTTGCCGAACTGCTCGATCTTCCCGACGACGAGCGTCGTGAGCGTCGCAGGGGGCTGCGCGTCCTTCATGAAGTCGCCGATCGCCTTGCGGCACGCGGCCTCAGCGCCGAAGCGCGTGAACACCTCGTACACCGCCGCGTAGCAGAACTCGGGGATCGCCGCGTAGAGCTTCGCCTTCGCCTCCTCGCTGTCGGCGAGGAACGCGATCATCGCTCCGACCTCGCGCGAGGGGAGCTCGACCGCAGCCTTGATGTAGCGCCTGCGCTCCCAGAGGTACTCGCGCATCTCCGCCGCGGGCGGGGTCTGGAAGCCGAGCTCCCGCACGAGGCAGGCGAGGCGCGCGTAGAGCGCGTCGTCGACCTTGCGCGCCGCCGTGACGGCGAAGGAGAGGCGCTCGGATATCTTGGACTTCGTCGCTTCGTCTGAGGACTTGAACTTGCCCTGCGCGACGTACTCGCGCACCGAGGCGAGGATCGTCTTCGGGTCGGTCTCGTGCGCGAACGCCGTCATCCATCCGTCGCCGTAGTCCTCGACCGCCGCGCGGACGCGGATTGGCTCCGCCCTCTTGGCGGGGATCTCGACGAGCTTGTTCTTGCGCAGCTCGGCGCGCGCGGCGTCCCAGAACTTCTTCCAGTTGACGGACTTGACGAACCCGTTCTGCACGCAGACGTCCTCGAGGCGCACGATCGGCATGTCGCCGAAGCTCTTGATGACCTCGACGATGAAGTCGCCCGGATTCTCCTTGAGGAGCTTCTCGAAGCCGGCGGGGTCGACCTCGCGCTTTACGAGGATGTGCCCGTCGGGCGCGGGCTCGAGCATGTCGCACGCGGCGGCGTACGCGAACTGGTGCCCCCTCTTCGTCCTGAAGTCGACCGTGACGCGCTTGTAGAAGTCGTCGACGCTCTTGACCTTGCCGAGGCCCCACGCCTTGCTGAGGACGAGCGCGCCGGCGTCGCCGGGCTTCTTGGAGACGAGGTAGACCAGCTTCTCGAGCCTGACGAGCGACTCGTCGAGCGGCCTCGCGCCGAATTCCACGCCGTCCAAAAAAGAAAGAAGAAGGCGATCTTTCGTCGTCTTCTTCAACGCGTCGCGAACACCCGTCGCCTGAAGCTTCTTTCCAAGCTCTTCCTTGTTCTCGCGAACGAGGCGGAAGGCACCCTCGAAGTCGCCCTTCTCCGCGCACTCGTTCAGACTGTTCACCAACGATTCCGTATCGGCCATTTGCTCTCCTTTTTGAAACTGGGCAGATATTATACCATAAAATTCACCCGAGCGGCGGAGATAGCCGGACACTCGTGGCGCCAAGGCGGAGTTCGCCCCAGTTCACCTCGGGATCCGGCACTTTTTGAAGGCGTCGTAGTAGCGTCCGCCGAGAACGCGCTGCCCTTCGCGGTCGAAGTGGTGCGCGTCCTGGTTCTTGAGCCCTTCGCTGGACACTACGGCGCAGTTGGGGACCGCGTTCGCCAGCGAATTGATCGTGGGGTTGATCTTCGCGGCATGGTCGCCGTCCTTGCGCGTCCAGCGTCCGATCTCCCCGGCGATCACCGGAACGTCGCCGATTTCCCCGCGCACCGCCTCGACCATCGCCTTGAAGTCGCGGGGATAGTACTCGGCGAGCTGTTCGGCCGTGGCCTTCGCCGCATCCGTCTCGCCCTGGTGCCAGAGGACGGCGATGAAGCTTCCGTTCGCCTTTGCGACCCTCGCGCGCTCTATGGCGACGCGAAGGTTCGCCCCTCGCCGGCCCTTCTCGCCAGGCGTCCAGCTCGCGAGCGGACTTCCTCCCACGGCGCACGGCACGACGCCTACGCTCTCGCCCGGATGGTCCGCGAGGTAGCGCTTCACGAACTCATCGACGGGCCCGACGGCCGCCACCTTCTTGTCGAAGTGGTACGGAGCCTTCGCCGCGACCCAGCGTCCGTCCCGGTCGAGCTTGTACGCGCGCGGCACCACCTCCCTGTCCGCGTCGGACATCTTCGCGCGCCCGGCCATGTTGGACTGCCCGATGCAGAGGACGAGCTTCATGTCCTTCGGCGCGTCCACCGGCTTCTCGGCGGGGTCGCGCTCAAGCGCTCCGCCCGACTCGAACCGCGCGATTTCCTGCGCGCTGGAAATCGCCTTCTCCTCCGCCGCGTCCGCCGCGCCGAGCATCATGACCGCGGCCGCAGCCGCAAACAACGTCTTCTTCATTCCGTCGTCTCCTTTTCCGCAGACATTATACCAAATTCCCGTCCGCGTATGATTGCCGCGGCAAAAAATGGTATAATATCCGCCCAATGAACAAGATCATCGCAAAGAAACAGCTGTCGGACAACGTCTTCCGCATGGAGGTCGAGGCGCCTCTCATCGCCGAGGAGCGCAAGCCCGGGCAGTTCGTCATCCTCATGGTCGACGAGGAGCTCGGGGAGCGAATCCCCCCTCACGATCGGCGACGCAGACCGCGAACGCGGGACGATCACCCTCATTTTCCAGACGGTCGGCGCGACCACCACGAAGCTCTCGCGCATGAACGC
>JAFPDR010000202.1 GCA_017389885.1 Kiritimatiellia bacterium | reverse complement strand
CTGAACGACGGACCCTTCACCGTGGAGCTTCTCAGCGCTTCGTCTTGAACGCCGCCGGGCCAGCCGCCCAGAGCTCCTTGGTCTCCGCGTTGTAGCGCACTACGAGCGGCTTCGTGTACGGAATGTCCCCAGTGATGTCCTTCCACGTCTTGCCTCCGTCGAGCGACTCGTAGAGTCCGCCGGCCTGGTTCCCGTCCCACGTCGAGGCCGAGATCCACACGCGGTTTTCGTCCGCCGGGTCGACCGCGATTCCGACCGCCGTGACGCCCGAGAGCTTGGTGACGGCGCGGAAGCTCTTCCCGTGGTCGTCGGAGCGGTACAGCTGGTTGCCGCCCGCGTAGATCGTGCCCTTGGGCGTCACCTCGACGTTGAAGATCCAGTCGTTGAGGCCTGGGGCCTTCGTCCAGCTGTCGCCGCCGTTCTCCGAGACGTACACTCCCGCGGTGTTTCCGCACGCGCCCCACACGATGCGCTTCGGGTTCGACGGATCGACCTTGATGCCGTACATCATGCGGCGCGAGCCGGGCTGGTTCGGGAGCTGCTTCCAGTTGTGGCCTCCGTCGGTCGACTTGAACACTCCGCCGCCCGCGTTCCCCTTCTCAGGGTCGCCGTCGATGCCGAGGTAGATGATGTCGGGGTTCGTCGGATCGGCCGAGATGGCGCGCCCGTGCCCTTCGCCCCACATCGTGTTGGCGTGCGTGCGGTAGTCGGGCAGGCCCTTCGCCTCCTCGAACGTCTTCCCGCCGTCTTCGGAGACGATGAGCTTGACGTTGAAGTCGTGTCCGTGCGCCCACGGGGAGACGGTGCTGATGACGCGCGTGCGGCCGTCGGCGAGCTTCTGCGGGAGGACGCGCCAGTGGTGTCCCGAAAGGCCGGGCGTCCACTTCTTCGGGGCGAGCGCCTTCCAGGTCTTCCCTCCGTCGAACGTCACGCACGTGCCCTCGTCCATCGCCGCGCCGTAGGTCGCGCGCCCGAGGTGCTGGATGTCGTGGAAGCACGTGATGTCCGCGCCCTTCACGCTCTCGAACCACGTCTTCGCGCCGTCGTGGCTCATGCAGGGGTCCCAGTTGCCCGCCATGTGCACCCTGTCGGGGTTCGCGGGGCTGATGGAGAGGTTCTCGAGTCCGCTCATGCCGATCGTCTCGCCCTGCGCGGGGAGCGTCGGATTGTACACGTGGTCGGCCTTCATGTCCTTGTTCTTCGTCCACGTCGCGCCGCCGTCGCGCGTCGAGGCGATGTATCCGCCGAAGCCCTGCGAGACGATCGCGTGCGCGACGTTGGGGTCCTTCGGGTTTACGACGATGTCGCGCGCGCCCATTCCGTCCTGGATCGGCGCGTTGAGGCTCCTCCACGTCGCGCCGTCGTCCGAGGAGACGAAGATTCCGCTCTTGCCGAACGCGCCGTACCAGGTCTTCGGCGCGAGCGGACCCGCCCAGCAGACTACCGAGGCGCCGGCGGGCGCGCTCTTCATGTGCGCCCAAGTCGCGCCGGCGTCCGTCGAGCGGAAGAGCCCGAACTTGCGCTGGCAGAGGAAGACGAGCTTCGGGTTCGCGCCCGAGACGGCGACGCAGCTCACGGGATCGCCCGCAACCGGGACCTTGGGCTCCTTCGAGGAGAGGATGGACTTCGTCACCGACTTCGTGTTGTTGTCGGGGCTCACGCGCCAGCCCTCCGCGCCAACGCCGTCCCACTCGCCTAGCACTATGCTCTTGCCCGCGCCCGTCGCGGCGAACGCATCCAGACCGACCTCGCCCTTGTAGCCCTTGCCGTTCGTGCGGATGACGAAGTGGACCATCTGCACCTTGGAGGGATCGGCATACGTGGACATCGGGTATTCGACGGTCGTCCACTTTCCGGGCTCGATCGTCTTCATCGGGCCTTCCTTCCATGCCCAGCTTCCGCTCTGCACGACGATCGTCGCGGCCATTCCCGCGGGCGCGTCTTTCGGAAGGAACACCTTCACGCCGATCTTGTCGCACGCGCTCCAGTCCGCGCCGTTCTGGTCGATCATCTTCTGGATGCGCACGTAGTTGTTCCAGTCCATGTTGTTCGTCGCGACCATGAGGCTGCCGTATCCCGATCCCGAGACGGGCTCGGGCGTCTCGCCCGCGTCCGGCTTGCGCGCGGAAAGGTAGTCGAGCACGGACCACGTCTCGCCTCCGTCCGTCGACTTCGCCGCGCGTCCCGTCGCGCCGCCGGCGTAGACGGTCTTGGGCGCCTTCGGGTCGACGGCGATCGACTTGACGCTTCCGCCGCGGTGCGCCGAGACCTTCAGCGCGCCGTTGCGCGTCTCCTTGCAGGGCTTCCACGTCTTCGCGCCGTCGAAGCTCGCCGCGACGCCGTCCTGCGAGAGCGCGTAGACGGTCTTCCTGTCGGACGGCGCGACGGCGATCGAGTAGACGCCGTAGTTCTGAAGTCCGTTGTTCACGAAGAACCAGCTCCTGCCGCCGTCCGTCGTCTTCCAGATTCCGTTGACGTCACCGCCCATGTAGAACACGTCGGGGTTCACCGGATCGGCCGCGCTCGACCAGAACCAGCCTCCGCCGCCCCAGCCGCACCAGTCCCAGTGCACGGACGACTCGGCCTTTCCGCCCGCCCCGAAGGACTGCGCGCACGCAATTGCCGCAACCGCGGCGACTATCATCGTT
>JAFPDR010000201.1 GCA_017389885.1 Kiritimatiellia bacterium | reverse complement strand
GAGGGGGCTTGACGCATGGGCCCTCTCCTCCGGCTCGGAGGAGATCCCGCTCCCGGGCGCGCTCGGAAAGAGCGTGATGTTCGGTCCGCCCGACAAGTCCGCCTACGCCGAGGTCCTGGCCGATTTCCTGGCCGTCTCCACCGGCGAGTGACCGCCGGCACCCGAAAGCACTCGCGCCCGGCGAAGCGCACCCCGGGTGCGGGTTGGTCGGTTCGCGGCAAGCAACGAGCCGCGCAGCCGACTGGCCTGTTGCGTTTTTTCGCACAGCGAACGAGAATTTTGGTATAATCTTAAACATTAAAAAGGAGAAAACTGTGAAAAAACTCGCAATTGTCGCTCTCGCCGCGTCCGTGATCTGCGGATGCGCACAGAAGGAATCCGATACGGTGAAGATGATCACGGAGGCTACGTTCCCTCCGTATGAGTTCCTGCGCGGACAGGAAATCGTCGGCATTGACGTCGAGATATGCCGCGCCGTCGCGCAGAAGCTCGGCAAGAACTTCCACTGCGAGACGGTCGACTTCGATTCCGTGATCCCGGCCGTGATCTCCGGCAAGGCCGACCTCGCCGCCGCCGGCATCACCGTAACCGAGGACCGCAAGAAGAACGTCGACTTCTCCATCCCCTACGTGAAGACCGGCATCGTCGTCGTCTACAAGAAGGACAATCCGTTCAAGGACAAGGACCAGCTCAAGGGCAAGAAGATCGGCGTGCAGGGCGGCACGACGAGCGAGACGTTCGTCACCGACGAGCTCAAGCAGGAGCCCGAGCGCACCAAGTCCCCGGCCGAGGCCGTCGCCGCGCTCAAGGCGGGTCGCGTCGAGTTCGTGATTGCGGACATCGACCCCGCGAAGAACTGCGTGAAGGGCGAGGACACGCTCGCGATATCCGACTTCATCACGTCCGAAGAGTACGCGATCGCCATCAAGAAGGGCCAGCCCGACCTGCTCAAGACGATCAACGAGACGATCGCCGAGATCAAGGCAGACGGACGCCTCGAAAAGTGGGTGAAGGAGTTCACCGAGGAGTCCGACAAGCTTAAAGAGAAGTAAGGTCCGCGGTGGCGAGGATGAAACACTTTGCATTGGCGCTTTCGCTTGCCGCGGCGCTCTGCGCTGCGGCCGGCGAGACGCTGACGATGGCGACGGAGGCTACGTTCCCTCCGTACGAGTTCCTGCGCGGGCAGGAGATCGCGGGCATAGACGTGGAGATATGCCGCGCCGTCGCCGAGAGGCTCGGCAGGGAGTTCCGCGCCGAGAACATGGACTTCGACTCGGTCATCCCGGCGGTAACCTCGGGCAAGGCAGACCTCGCCGCCGCCGGGATAACCGTCACCGAAGACAGGAAGAAGAACGTCGACTTCTCCGTTCCGTACGTCACGACCGGAATCGTCGTCATCTACAGGAACGAGGAGCCGTACACCGGCGTCGACCAGCTCAGGGGCCGCAAGGTCGGCGTGCAGTCCGGCACGACGAGCGACGCGTACGTGCTCGAGAACCTCAAGCAGGAGCCGGAGCGCTTCAAGTCCACGCCCGAGGCGTGCGCGGCGATGCTCGCCGGGCGCTGCGCGTTCGTGGTCGCGGACATCGATCCCGCGAAGAACTGCGTCAAGGGCGAGGAGAGGCTTGCGATATCCGACTTCCTCTCGTCCGAATCCTACGCCGTCGCGGTCGCGAAGGGCAACGCCGAGCTGCTGAAGGCCGTAAACGAGACGATCGCCGCGGCGAAGGCCGACGGGCGCCTCGAGAAGTGGGTCGCGGACTACACCGCGGAGGCCGACAGCCTCAAGGAGACGTCCGACGCGGGCGAAGCCGCCGCCGCGTCCGGCGCAGAGCCGTCGTGGTTCGCGAAGGCCTGGCAGTCGATCAGCGACGACTTCTACCTGTGCTTCCTGAAGAAGGCCGGGGACGGCTCGTCGCGCGCGATGTACCTGATCAACGGACTCGGCATCACGCTCGAGGTCGCGCTTTTCGCGATCCTCCTCGGGCTCTTCATCGGCTTCCTCGTCGCGGTGATACGCTCGAGCCACGACAAGTACGGGTACTTCCCGGTCCTGAACGCGGTCGCAAAGGTGTACCTCACGATCATCCGCGGCACGCCGATGGTGGTGCAGCTCCTTATCACCTACTACATAATCCTGAGGTCCGTCGACTCGAAGGTGCTCATCGCGATCCTCGCGTTCGGCATCAACTCCGGCGCGTACCAGGCGGAGATCGTGCGCGCGGGCATCGTCTCGATCGACCCGGGGCAGATGGAGGCGGGGCGCGCGCTTGGCCTGAGCTACTGGCGCGCGATGCTCAAGATCATCCTCCCGCAGGCGGTGAGGAACGTCCTCCCCGCGCTCGGAAACGAGTTCATCGTCCTCATGAAGGACACGTCCATCGTCGGCTACATCGCGCTCATCGACCTCGCGAAGGGCGGAGACATAATCCGCTCGCAGACGTACTCCGTGTACCTCCCGTACCTCACGGTCGCGGCGATATACCTCATTCTCGTGATGACGTTCACATGGCTCCTCGGCAAGCTCGAGCGCCATCTCAGGAACACCGGGGCCGATCCGGTGCACAATGACAGTTGAAAAGTTCAAAAGTTGAAAAGTTGAAAGATTTCGTGAATCGCCATGTCTGAAACACTGCTCAAGATAGAAAACCTCAAGAAGAGCTTTGGCAAGCTCGAGGTGCTGAAGGGACTCTCGACCGAGATCCGCAAGGGCGAGGTCGTGGTGATGATAGGCCCGTCCGGCGGCGGCAAGTCGACGTTCCTCCGGTGCATGAACCTCCTGGAGCAGCCGACGGAGGGCTCGATAATCTTCGACGGGATCGACATCGTCAGCGCGGACGACAAGACGAAGAACCGCGTCCGCAGCGAGATGGGCATGGTCTTCCAGCACTTCAACCTCTTCCCGCACCTGACGATCCTCGACAACATAACGCTCGCCCCGAAGCTCGTGCGCGGCGCATCCGCCGCGGACGCCGAGAAGAAGGCGATGGAGCTGCTGAGGCTCGTCGGGCTTGAGGACAAGGCGAAGGCGTATCCGCAGCAGCTCTCCGGCGGGCAGAAGCAGCGCGTCGCGATCGTGCGCTCGCTCGCGATGGAGCCGAAGGTGATGCTCTTCGACGAGCCGACTTCCGCGCTAGACCCCGAGATGGTTGGCGAGGTGCTCGACGTGATGAAGGACCTCGCGAAGCACGGCATGACGATGGTCGTCGTCACGCACGAGATGCGCTTCGCGCACGACGTCGCCACGCGCGTCCTGTTCCTCGAGGGGGGCAGGATCGCCGCGGAGGGGACCCCGGCGGACATATTCGACAAGGAGCACGACGGACGCCTCGGCGAGTTCCTCGGAAAGGTGCGCGTCGGCACAGGATTCCGCGACAAGGTCAAGTCCGAGCTCTTCGGCATTCTCGAGGACCGCGAGGTCTCCGAGGAGGAGCTTGCGCGGCTCAAGGAACTGCTCGCCGGAGTCGGGCAGGCGAAGTGAACTGATTTCCCGAAAACCCAAAAAGGAGAAAACACACATGAAAAAACTGATGGTCATGCTTGGCGCAGTCGCCGCCACGGCAGCCGTGTTCACGGCGCAGGCCGAGGATAAGCCCGCGCAGAACGAGTCCGCGAAGGCCGAGGCGGCCGAGGCGGAGGAGTCGGAGAACGAGGAGGAGTCCAAGCTGTTCGAGGTCGCGCTCCAGCTCGACGTCAAGTCGGCCTACGTCTCCCACAACCGCATCTTCTCCGACACGCCCGTCGCGCAGTACGACGTCTGGATGCAGCTTAACCTCCCCGAGAAGTTCGGATGGATCGCGGCCGACGTCTGGGCCAGCCAGGAGCTCAACAAGCGCCACAGCTCGCGCAAGCGCGGCAACGGCGGCAAGCAGTTCGGCGGAATCGGCGAGTTCGACTACGAGATCGTCTACGGCAACTCCATCGGGCCGGTGAACCTCACGGCGTCCCACCTCTGGTACACCTACCCGCGCTGCGGATGGGCTTCCCAGAAATTCTGGACTCTTGGCGCCGAGTACGACAACGAGTTCGTCGTCCCGAGCATCAAGTTCTTCTGGGAGTACTGCCACAACAACAAGCCCGACGAGGCGTTCATGATCGACTTCGCGCTCTCCCGCTCCTTCGAGCTCACGGAGCAGCTCTCGCTCAAGCTCACCTCCAAGACGACGCTCTACACCTCGGAGTACGCCAAGTACATCTCCGGCGGCGCGCTTACCGACACCGTGTTCGGCGGCTGGGACAACGGCATCGCGCTGAGCTACGCGCTCACCGACAACATCTCGCTCGGGGCGAACCTCAACTACCTCTACAAGCTCGACCACCGCGTGCGCCACTGCCCGGGATGGGACTCCTACTCGGTCGACAGCAGGCACGGTTCGCACGACGGACTCCTCTACGGCGGAGTCTCCGTCAGCTTCGCGTTCTGATATCTGACCTAAAGACGGGGACAAAGACATGAAGAACATCCTGATCGCGGCCGCGGTTCTGTCCGCGTCGTTCGCGTTCGCGGATGGCGATGCGCCGGCGGAAACGCCGGCGTATCCCGTTTCCGTATCTGTAGACGACGCAACGACCGCGTACAACCTCGCCGTTGTCGCGGACGCGGACGACGTGAAGGGCGCGAAGTCGTACATCGACGCGTACGCCGACAACGTCCAGAAGGACAAGCAGTTCAAGGCGAACGAGGCCAAGGCCCTCGAGACGATCCGCACCGAGAACCGCTTCTTCGGCACGTGGTGGGCCATCTTCCCGCCGCTCCTCGCGATCTTCCTCGCGCTGATCACGAAGGAGGTGTACTCGTCGCTCTTCATCGGAATTGTCTCCGGCGGACTCCTCTACTCGGGATTCTCCCTCGAGGGGACGATGACGCACGTCGTGAAGGACGGCTTCATCGGCTCGATAGCGGACGGATACAACATCGGCATACTGTTCTTCCTCGTCCTCCTCGGCTCGCTCGTCGCGATGATGAACAAGACCGGCGCGTCGGCGGCCTTCGGAAGGTGGGCGCAGACGCACATCAAGTCGAGGATCGGCGCACAGGTCGCGACGATAATACTCGGCATGCTCATCTTCGTCGACGACTACTTCAACTGCCTCACCGTCGGCAGCGTGATGCGTCCGGTCACGGACGCGAAGAGGGTCTCGCGCGCCAAGCTCGCGTACCTCATCGATGCGACGGCCGCGCCCATCTGCATCATCGCGCCGATCTCGAGCTGGGCGGCTGCCGTCGCCGGCTTCGCCAAAGGCGCAGGTGCGGAGAGCGGCTTCTC
>JAFPDR010000200.1 GCA_017389885.1 Kiritimatiellia bacterium | reverse complement strand
GTTCGCACTCTGAGCGGTTGTCGCATGCGCAAGTGTTTGGACATGCTCGGGAGGTCGCAAATGCTGGGCGAAGAGTACACGCTTGAGTATCTTCCGCTCTTTGACGAAGAACTATCAGAGGCCGTCCGGTACATTTCCGACGGTGCGCCGCCGGCATGGAGATGAACATGCAGAAGAAAGACCCAAGCCCAATTGTCTGTCCCGTCTGCCCGCGGCACTGCCGGCTGAACGAGGGAGAGACGGGGTTCTGCCGCGCGCGGAGGGCGGAGGGCGGACGCGTAGTCGCGGGGAACTACGGACGCATTACTTCGCTCGCGCTCGATCCGATAGAGAAGAAGCCGATCGCGTTCTTTCGTCCGGGTTCGTGCATCCTCTCCGTCGGAAGCTACGGATGCAACCTGCGCTGTCCGTTCTGCCAGAACGACTCCATATCCCAGCGCGGCGAATGTGCCGCGGAGTTTCAGGCTACGACGCCGGCAGAGCTTGCCGAACTTGCGGAGCGTCTTAGGCGCGAGCGCGGCAACATCGGACTCGCCTACACCTACAACGAGCCGCTCGTCGGCTGGGAGTTCGTGCGCGACTGCGCTGTTGAGGTTCGCCGGCGCGGAATGTGCAACGTCCTTGTCTCAAATGGCTGCGCCGAGGCGGAGGTCGTCGAGGAGCTCGCCCCGCTCATCGACGCCGCGAACATTGACTTGAAGGGTCCGTCGCAGGAGTTCTACGACTGGGTCGGCGGAAGCTTCGCCGCCGTCTGCCGCACGATCGAGATGCTCCATCGCGCGGGATGCCATGTCGAGGCCACGACGCTTGTGATACCGGGGCGCAACGATTCGGACGAGTCGATCGACGCCATCGCCGAGCGCATCGCATCCGTCTCGCCGGAGATTCCGCTCCACGTCACGCGATTCTTCCCGCGCTTCCAGATGGCGGACGCGGACCCAACGCCGGTCGCCACTATCCACCGCCTCGTCTCCCGCGCCCGCCGCATCCTGCCGCACGTCCTCCCCGGCAACTGCTGACGCGCCGCGGATTTTGGTATAATATCCGCATGCTTGCCGAAGGGACAGTGATAGGCCCGTACCGCGTCGTGAGGCTGCTCGGGAAGGGCGGCATGGCGGAGGTGTACGAAGTCGAGAACGAGAGGCTCGGCGCACGCTTCGCGCTCAAGGCGTTTACGCTCGACCACGGCGAAGTGGAGTTCCTGCGCAAGCGCTTCCGCGTGGAGGGACGACTCCTCGCGCGCCTCGCGCATCCGCGCATAGTGCGGGTCTACGACATGGACATCGATCCGGCGACGGGGCTCCTGTACTACGTCATGGACCTCGTGCTCGATCCGACCGGACGCCCCCGCACGCTCCGCGACGCGCTCGAGTCAGGGGAAGTCACCGAGGAGAAGGTCGCGCTGTGGTACGAGGACCTTCGCGAGGGACTCACTTACATCCACGGCGCGGGGGTGATACACCGCGACGTCACGCTGGAGAACGTGCTCATAGGGTCCGACGGACGCGCCGTGCTGTCGGACTTCGGCGTCTCGAAGATACTGCCGCACGACCTGCGCGCGGAGCTGAAGGAGACGATGAACACGCTCGTGCGCGGCGACAAGCCGATCATGGGCAAGCCGTTCTACCTCGCGCCCGAGCTGAAGGACGGGGCGGAGGAGTCGGCCGCGTCGGACTACTTCTCGCTCGGCGTCATGATCCTCCGGCTTCTAACGCAGGTGTGGTACATGCCGGGCGCGCAGCTCGACGACATGCTCATGCCGCTCGACCCGATGTGGCGGACGATCCTGCCGCGGCTTTTGCGCGACAAGCCGGCGGAACGCGAATGCGTGCCGTGGCGCCAGGCGAAGTCCGCCTCGCCGATCCGCCTCCTCTCCGGCGAGGCGAACACGCAGGAGATATTCCTGCGCATAAGGTTCCCGCACTGGGTCATTGGGACGATCCTCTTCATCGCGGCTTGCACTTTCGTCGCGCTCACGATACTCGCGGCGCTGGAGCGCGGACGCTACAACGCCGCGCAGAGCGAGGTGGAGCGCCTCACGAGGATAATCATGGAGCTGAAGAAATGAGCGCCTTCCCCGAGACTTCCGCGACGCTTCTCGCCAAGCTCGCCGCGCAGGTGACCGGCGAGGACGAGGCGAACTGGGTCCGCTTCGCCGACCTCTACGTCCCCGCGATGCGCGACTTCGCGCGCTCGCGCGGGGACTGCGACGCTGACGACATAGTGCAGGAGGTGCTCGCAGGGCTCGTCGCGGTGTTCCGCGGGAACCGGTTCTCGGTCCGCGAGGGGAAGGGGAACTTTCGCGCGTACCTCGCGAAGATGATCCGCAGCAAGCTCTACATGGCCTACCGCCGCGAGAGGAGCCGCGGACTCGGGCGCACGGTTGAAATCGACGACGCGGAGCTGTCCGTCCCCGCCGATTCCGTGACGGCGGGGCTTGACGCGGAATGGGCCGCTGCACGGCACCGCGCCGCGGTGGAGCATGTCCTCACGAAGACGCTCGTCTCCGACCTCAACAAGAACCTCTACCGGGCCTACGTCCTCGAGGAGCGTCCGATCGACGAGGTCGTGCGGCTCTTCGGCGTCACGCGCAACCAGGTGAGCCAGGCGAAGACGCGCATCGGACGCATGGTCGACGCGATAGAGGCCGAGTTCGGCGACTGATTTTTTTCGTTTCGCCGTGACATTTTCGCCGGTGGAGCGCATTATCCCGTATGATGAAACGGGATGTCCTAATAGTCGTGCTCTCGACCGCCGCATACGGGGCGGTGCTCGCCGCGTGGCGATCGCCGCTGATGGCGGCGTACGTCGCCGTCAAGCTGCCTGTCGTTTTCGTCGCGACGACGCTGGTCGTCTCGGCGTTCTGCTGGGCGGCTGGACTCATCTGCCGCGCGGGGCTTCGCTACCGCGAGGTGCTCGGCGCGGTGTTCTCCGCGATGGCCGTCGCGGGCTCGATACTGCTCGCGCTCTCCCCGGTCGTGCTGTACTTCGTCTTCTCCGGCGCGCCCGACGCCGGGACTCGCGAGGAGATGCGCTTCGCCCACGCGACGATGATGATGGTCCACATACTCGTCCTTGCCTGCGCGGGCGCCACGGGCAATCTCGTCCTCTGCCGAGCGCTCCGGCGTCGCGTGCCGCCCGCGTGCCGCCTCGCGCCGATGGTCGCGCTCTGGATCGCGTCGTTCGCCGTCGTCGGATGCCAGCTCGGATGGATCATGCGTCCGCTCGTCGGCAGCCCGAACATCGCGGTGGAGTTCCTTCGATCCGATGCGCTCGACAGCAACTTCCTCGAATCGCTTTTCCGTCAGATAATCCCGCACATAATCAGCAAAGGAGCAGTCCCATGAGCCAAAGTCAGTCGCCAAGATTCAATGTATCGAGCCTTCTCTCCGATCCGGGCGGTTTCGCCGCGCGGCTGCGCGACTCGGAACGCTTCGCGCTTCCGGCGGTGTTCCTCGCGCTCGTCTCGCTCGTCGGCGCCGCGGTCTTCGGTTTCGCTGTCGGGTCTTTCGTCGACCTTCAGGTCGCGTTTGCCGATTCGGCGAAGATGGTCGGAGTCGTCGCGTTCTCATTTGCGCTGACATATCCGACGATGTACGTGTTCGCGTCGATTTCGGGGAGTACGCTGTCTCCGGCGCGGCTTCTCGGACTCGGGCTTGTCGCAACCGCCACGCTCGGATGCATCCTCGCGGCGCTCGCCCCGGTGCTCTGGCTGTTCTCGGTCTCGACCGAGACGGTGGGATTCATCGTTGTCTTCGCGGCTCTCCTTGCGGGAATCGGCGCATTCTTCGCCATTTCGGCGCTCGCCCGCGCGAGGCAGTCGGGTGTCGTCGCATCGACTGCCGGACTGTCGACGTGGTTCGTTGTCTTCGTGGTCGTCGCGCTTCAGACGGTCACGCTCGTGCGTCCGATGCTCGCTCCACTCGGCTCGTCGCGCGATCCGTCCGGAAAATGCTTCTTCCTCGGCCATTTCGCCCGCGTTGTCACGAACGAGTGACAATAGAGCCATTTGGCGAAGGCTTGGATTGACAGCCACGCGGCGCATTTGCCGCGGATTTGGTATAATGCTCGCATGACGACGGGTGAAATAGTGTGTCCGTAGAATATTGCAAACTCGCAACGGAATTCTGTAAATGAACATGTCGGTTAGGATGATTATAGCGGCAAGGAGGCTCGCAAGCCGCCATCCGCCGACGGGACGTGAAGCCATTTGCGGACACTCCACTCGCTGCGCTCCTTCCGCGTCCGCTCTCGGCGGCCGATTCACTCCTTGCGCGCACGCTGTTGGGTGAGGGCTCCTTCCGCGCCCGCTTTTGAAGGGACATCCGCCTCTTGGGAGGAAGAGGCCGAATGCGGCGGGCGTAGGGAGCGCAGCGAGCGGAGTCCGTCGCGCGGCTAAAGCCGAATGTAGCGCGAGAGCTTTTCCTCGAGAATCGCCTCAAGCCGGTCGAAGTCGCGGAATGAAAGGGATATGAGTTTCTTTCCGGCGCGCTGGTAGAGGAACAGCTTCTTCTTCATGTTCTCTACGTACTCCGGCGTGTCCATCCCCCAGTATTCGATGTAGAGGTCGAATTCGGGAAGATAGAAGTCTGGCCTGATGCGGACGTCCCCGGCCATCCGGTACCGCTCGTCGTAAACATATCTGACTCCCTTCAGGGAGAGATAGTCGGCGATCCTCCGCTCCCCCTGCGACTGGACAGCGGTGCCGTCTTCGGTACGTTTCGCTTTCGCCTCGTTGACGACGATCTCGAAGTTCTTCGACTCCAGGATCCGTTCGTCGAGGCAGTGCAGACAGTATGGCTTTCCGAAGAGCTCCATGCCCCGCATGAAGTCTTCTTCGTTAATCCTCCTGCGGCAGCGCGTGCACCAGTGGTGCTTTCTGGCGTATGCCGTGCGGTTCGCCTCCTGGGCCGCGGCGACTGCTTCGGCGGCGGCAGTTCTGACGTAGTCCTTGAGATCTGGATTGCGGGCGAGGTCCCTGAGCCTGTCCAGAAGGGCCACGGATGCGTTCGGATACTTCGACAGAGCCTTGAGCGCGTACTGGCGGACCTGTGGGTGGTCGTCGGTTTCTGCGGCCTGGGCGAGGTATTCGGTGACGAGCATCTCGTTAGGATGTCGCGGAGCGAGCTTGCCGAGCGCGGAGGCCGCAAGTCGGCGCACTTCCGGAAATCGGCATTTGAGAAGGCCGAACAACTCGTCGACCGCGCTCGCCTCAAGCGTGTTGCCGATCTCCAGCGCCCTTGCCCTGAGCTGTTTCTGCTCTGCCACATCCGGGTTGTGTGAAGCCATTGTGTTTCTCTCCTGCTGTTGCCGCCAATGTTATGTTCGCAAAGTATACCATATTGCCGCGACGGACTCCACTCGCTGCGCTCCTTCCGCCCGTCGTCGCAGCCCGGCAGCGCCTCCGCGGCGGATGTGCCGCGGATTTGGTATAATGTTCGCCAATGAAAACTCTTATCGACATACTCGCTGAATCGCTCATCGTCTACAGAAGGGCGGTCGGGAAGACTTGGCTGAAGCTGTGCGCGGTGCTGCTGCCCGGCAATGCGCTGCTTGCGTGGGTCCATTATCAGATCGCCATGCGCTTCGACGC
>JAFPDR010000199.1 GCA_017389885.1 Kiritimatiellia bacterium | reverse complement strand
GGTGTATTACATATTGTGTAATCATGCGGCGGCGTGGTTCGGAGGCGGTCTGATTTGGTATAATAGCGCGACTTATGCAAATCGCGGTTATAGGAAAAGGACTGATCGGGGGATCGTTCGAGAAGGCGGCGAAGCGTGCCGGGCACGAGGCGTGCGTCTTCGACAAGGGGGAGGACTTCCGCGTCGAAGGCGCGGACGTAGTCTTCGTCGCGGTTCCCCCGTCCGCCGTCGTGTCCGTAGTGGACGCGATCGCTCCGCGCCTGAAGGAGGGCGCGGTGGTGGTCGATGCGACGGGCGTCAAGGGTGTCGTGTGCCGCGATCTGATGAAGTACGCGTACGAGACGCGGTGGGTGTTCGTCGGCGGACATCCGATGGCCGGGAAGGAGAAGACCGGGTACGAAAACTCCGACGCCGCGCTTTTCGACGGCGCGTCGATGATCCTCACGCCGTATCCGACATACGGGCGCGCTCCGCTCGACATGCTCGAGGGGCTTCTGAGGGAGATGGGCTTCGCGCGCATCGTCTACACGACTCCCGCGCACCACGACGAGATGATCGCTTTCACGAGCCAGCTCTGCCATCTGATTTCGTCCGCGTACGTGCGCGAGCCGCTGGCGGCGGACCACGTCGGATACTCGGCGGGGAGCTTCCGCGACATGGCGCGCGTCGGCGCGCCGGATCCGGACACCTGGACGGAGCTCTTCTTCGCGAACCGCGAGGCGCTTCTTCCGGTGCTCGAGCGCTACATCGCCCGGATGGAGGACTTCCGCGGCGCACTTGCCGCGGACGACCGCGGGCGGATGCACAGGGCGCTCGAGGAGGGCGTTGCGGCGAAGTCGCGCTTCGGCAGGGGGATTTCCTGATCCGCGGGCGCGCTGTCCGTCCGCTGGGCCGCGGATTTTGGTATAATATCCGCATGAAATACGGACACTTCGACGACGCCAACCGCGAATACGTGATCGACAACCCGCGTACCCCGTGGCCATGGATCAACTACCTCGGCTGCGAGGACTTCTTCTCGCTCGTGTCAAACACGGCCGGCGGATACACCTTCTGCAAGGATGCAAAGTTCCGGCGCATCACGCGCTACCGCTACAACAACGTCCCGATGGACGCCGGCGGGCGCTACTTCTACGTCAAGGACGGCGACAGCGTGTGGAACCCCGGATGGAAGCCGTGCAAGGCCGAGCTCGACAGGTACGAGTGCCGCCACGGCATGGGCTACACGAGGATCTCCGGTGAGCGCGGCGGGCTGAGGGCCGACCTCCTTATGTTCGTCCCGCTCGGAACGCGCGCCGAGGTGCAGAAGATCACCTTCACCAACACCGGCAGGCGCGCGAAGAAGTTCAGGTTCTTCTCGTTCGTCGAGTGGTGCCTCTGGAACGCCTCCACGGACATGGAGAACTTCCAGCGCAACTTCTCAACGGGAGAGGTCGAGATCGAGGGCGGCGGGCGCACCATCTACCACAAGACGGAGTACAAGGAGCGCCGCGACCACTACGCATTCTACGGCGTGAACGCGAAGGTCGACGGATTCGACACCGACCGCGAGTCGTTCATGGGCCTGTACAACGGCTTCGGCGAGCCCGAGGCCGTCCTCGCCGGGAAGAGCCGCGGCTCCGTCGCGCACGGGTGGAGTCCGATCGCCTCCCAGTCGATCTCCGTCTCGCTGAAGGCCGGCGAGTCGAAGACGTTCGTGTTCACGCTCGGCTACGTGGAGCTCCCGGAGAAGGACAAGTGGGAGCGCAAGGGCGTGATCAACAAGAAGCCCGCGCACGCCATCCTCGCGAAGTTCGACACCGCCGCGAAGGTGGACCGCGCGTTCGCGGCGCTCAAGGCGCACTGGGACTCGCTCCTCGGCGTCTTCACCTGCTCGACGGGCAACGCGAAGCTGGACCGCATGGTCAACATCTGGAACCAGTACCAGTGCATGGTGACGTTCAACATGTCGCGCTCCGCGTCGTTCTTCGAGAGCGGCATCGGGCGCGGGATGGGCTTCCGCGACTCCAACCAGGACCTCGTCGGATTCGTCCACCAGATCCCCGACCGCGCGCGCGAGCGCATACTCGACATCGCGGCGACGCAGTTCCCGGACGGCGGGTGCTACCACCAGTACCAGCCGCTCACGAAGCGCGGCAACAACGACATCGGAGGCGGCTTCAACGACGACCCGATGTGGCTCATCTTCGGGACCGTCGCATACGTCAAGGAGACAGGCGACTTCTCGATCCTCGACGAGATGGTGCCGTTCGACAACGCGAAGGGCAGCGAGAAGACGCTGTTCGACCACCTCAGGGTGAGCTTCGACCACGTCATCAGGAACCTCGGCCCGCACAAGCTCCCGCTCATCGGGCGCGCCGACTGGAACGACTGCCTGAACCTCAACTGCTTCTCGCACGACCCTAACGAGTCGTTCCAGACGACCGAGAACAAGACGAAGGGCTCCAAGGCCGAGTCGCTCATGATCGCGGGGCTCTTCTGCGTGTGCGGACGCGACTACGCGGAGCTGTGCGCGCGCCTCGGGAAGAAGGCCGAGTCCGCGCGCGCTCTCAAGGCTGTCAGGGCGATGGAGTCCGCCGTCGAGCGCTACGGATGGGACGGCGCGTGGTATCTGCGCGCGTACGACTTCTTCGGCAGGCCCGTCGGCTCGAGGAAGAACGAGGAGGGCAAGATATTCATCGAGTCGCAGGGCTGGTGCGCGATGGCGCGCATCGGCGAGGGCGCGGGGCTCCCCGAGAAGGCGCTCGACTCGACGAAGAAGCTGCTCGAGTGCGAGCACGGCATCGTCCTCAACCAGCCCGCCTTCACGAAGTACGTCGTGGAGTACGGCGAGATATCGACGTATCCGGCCGGCTACAAGGAGAACGCCGGCATCTTCTGCCACAACAATCCGTGGATAATCATCGCCGAGGCGCTCGCCGGGCGCGGAGGCGACGCCTTCGCCCACTGGGCCAAGATCGCGCCGAGCTACACCGAGGCGAAGTCCGACCTCCACAAGGTCGAGCCCTACGTCTACTGCCAGATGGTCGCGGGACGCGACGCGGCGAAGCCGGGCGAGGGCAAGAACTCGTGGCTCACGGGAACGGCGGCGTGGAACTGGTACGCCGTCACGCAGTTCATCCTCGGCGTGAAGCCCGACTACGACGCGCTCGTCGTGGACCCGTGCGTGCCGAAGACGGTGAAGCGCTTCTCCGTCACGCGGCGCTTCCGCGGCGGGACGTACGAGATCTCCGTCGTGAACCCGAAGGGCGTGGAGAAGGGCGTGAAGTCCGTAGAGGTCGACGGAAAGGCCGTGGAGGGGAACAGGATTCCGGTCTTGTCCGGGCGCCACTCGGTGCTCGTCACGATGGGATGACGTCTTTTTGGTATAATATGCCGAAATGTTCGAAGTGCGCAACATAGCGTTCACCTACCGCAGCGAGCCGGTGCTGCGGGACGTCTCGTTCGTCGTCTCGCCGGGCGAGGCGGTGTGCGTTGTGGGCGCGAACGGCGCGGGGAAGACGACGCTCCTCAAGGTGCTCGCGACGCTCGCCGTGCCGGATTCCGGCATGGTGACCGTGGACGGGCAGAACGCGCTGGCGCGTCCGCTGAGGTACCGCCGCCAGCTCGGCTACCTGCCCGAGCGCGTCGCGCTGTACGAGGACATGACGGTCAAGGAGTACCTGCACTACCGCGCGCTTCTCAAGGGCGAGATGTCCAAGCGCATCCGCCGCCGCATCGACGAGGCGTGCGAGACGTGCCGCATAGCGCACCTGCTCCGCACTCCTATCCGCTCGCTGTCCGCGGGGCTCGCCAAGCGCGTCGCGTTCGCGGACGCGATCTTGCTGCGTCCGCGCGTCCTCCTCCTCGACGACCTCCTCGCGGGGCTCGACAGCGGCATGCGCGCGGACATGGGCGAGATCGTCTCCGCGGCCGCGGCGTTCTCCGCCGTCGTCGTGACGGGACACGAGCTCGACGACCTCGCGAAGTGGGCGAACCGCTTCCTCGTTCTGAAGGACGGCGTGATCTCCTCGACGATAACCGCCGTCGGCGCGCCGCCCGAGGCGGTGCGCGCGAAGCTCGACGCCGCGCTGCGCGGCGCTCCCCCCGCGAAGGAGGACGGAGGGCCGGACGGGAGGAAGGAGGGCGCGAAATGAATCCGGTGAGGGTCACGGCATCGCGCACAGTCGGCAGGATGCGCAGCCTCTATTCTTCGGCGATAGCGGTCGGGGCGTTCCTCTCGGCGAGCGCGGTCGCGTTCTCGTTCGGGCTCGAGGCGGCGGAGGGCGGCGGGCTGTCCGTCGCGACCGTATGGGCCGCGGCGGTGTCTCCGTTCCTTCCCGCGCTCGCCGCCTTCCTCGCGATGGACGTCTTCAGCGACGAGCGGCAGACCGGGCGCATCGACATGCTCCTTACGGCGCCCGTGCTGGAGCGCGACCTCGTCCTCGGCAAGTTCCTCGGCGTGTTCGTCTCCCTCGCCTCGTTTACGCTTCTTTCGTTCGCCCTCGCGCTCGCGGCGCTCAGGTTCGCCGCGCCTTCCGCGCTCGCGGGCGTCGGTCCGCTTACGTTCTGCCCCGCGTTCCTCGCGCTGATGCTGCAGGGTGCGCTGTGGTGCGCCGTGTCGGTGGCGATGAGCGCAGTGTTCCGCCACGCGGCGACTGCGGCCTGCGCGTCGCTCGCGCTCCTTGTCGGGATTCCCCGCGGCGGATGGGCCGCGCTGCTCGCGTGGGCTCCGCAGGGGAGGCCGGCCTTCGGGGAGATGCCGCTCGACGCGCAGATCGTCGACATGTCGTCCGGGCTCTTCTCGTCCGGCACTATCGCCTTCTACCTCGTCCTTTCCGTGTTCTTCCTGTTCGTCGCGTCCAAGTACGTCGCGCTCACGAGGTTCGGCGGACGCGGCGGGCGCTCGTGGAGGGCGTCGATGTTCGCCGCGCTCGCGCTCGGCTTCGTGCTTTCCGGGCTCTGCGTCGAGTTCGCGTACCGCACCGACGCCAAGTTCGACATACCGGTGGGAAAGAGCGGGCAGGCCTTCTCGCAGCGCATGCGCAACGTCCTCTCGGAGGCCCACGGTGACATGGTGGTGACGTGCTTCCTCTCGAGGCACGATGCGCGCAGCAGGGAGGTCGGCAGGTTCCTCCGCTCGCTGCAGTCGGAGGGCGCGGCGGTCGGCGGGCTCAACATCGCGCTGCGCTACGTCGATCCGCGCTGGGACGTCGGACACGCCGAGCAGCTCGTGCGCATGGGGGTCGACGAGGGAAGCCTTGTCTTCGAGAAGGGCAGGCGCAGGGAGGTGGTCCCGCTTTCCGACGGACTCGGCGAGCGCGTGTGCGAGTCCGCGATAATAAGGCTCACGATGCCTCCGCAGAGGCGCAACGTGTACTGGACCATAGGGCACGGCGAGACGTCCTCGACGGACTACGGCGCATGGGGCATGAGCGACATAGCGCGCGACCTCGCGCGCGACGGATACCGCAACGCGACCATAGACCTCTCGGGCGACGCGACGATTCCGTCCGACTGCGCGCTCATCGTCGTCGCCGGCGCGAAGGACGACTTCTCGCGCGCGGAGGCCGGCAGGATCGACACGTATCTCAGGGGCGGCGGACGTCTCCTCGTGCTCACTTCGTCCGCGGACTCCGGCGGCATATCGTCTCTGCTTCCGTCCTGGGGGCTCCGCGGCGCCGCGTTCCAGTCCGCCGGGGCTCGCACGGTAACGGGGTCGGACGTGATCGCGGGCGAGTTCGCGGAGCACGACATATCCGGGCCCCTCGAAGGCTCGCGCATCATCCTCGAGCGTCCCGTCGCCTTCATGCCGTCCGCCGCCGCGGAGGCTGGGACGGGCGCGGACCGCATGGAGTTCACGCCGCTCGCGAAGTCCGGCACGTCCGCACTCGCCGCGGTGGTGGAGCGTGGCGTCGGAGCCGGGACGGACCTGTCGATCCGCCCGACGCGCATCGTGGCGATTGGCGACGCCACTTTTGCCATGAACGGACAGCTTGCCGCGCGGGCGAGCGCGAACCGCGACTTCTTCCTCAACTGCGTGGCGTACCTCTCCGGCACCGACGCGTCCGTCGCGAGCGGCGCGGGACTGGGCGCGCTCGTCACGGGCTTCGACCGCGCCGGAAGGCTCAGGTTCCTTCTCGTGACCGCAGGCGCGATCCCGTCCGTTGTCGCGCTCGTGATGCTCCTGGTCGCGTTCAGGAGAAGGAGGCGCGCATGACGAACAGGCGCATGATACTGTGGCTCCTCACGGGGATACTGTTCTTCGCGTTCGCGAACTTCATGCTCGCGCGCAACGTCTCGCACAAGGCGGCGGTCATCCAGAAGTCGAGCCTCCTGTCCGTTCCGGACGAGGCGGTGTCGGGCATTGTGGTTATGCGCGGGGACGCGGTGGAGACCCGCCTCGCGCGCACTGGCGAGTGGCGCATAGTTGATCCGTTCTCCGGCAGCGCAGACGAGTCCGTGGTCCTCCGCCTCCTCGACGCGCTCGAGTACACGCCCGTCAGCGACGCGTACAGCGACAAGGAGCTCTTCAAGCTCGGCGAACGCACCCGCGCCGACTTCGACCTCGCCCCGCCGCGCCTCACGCTGTGCGTGAAGTCGGGCGAGCGCGAGAGGCGCATCGGCTTCGGCGCGTTCACTCCGTCGAAGGCGGAGGTGTACGCATGCGTGGAGGGGCTCCCCGCGGTGTTCGTCGTCCCGTCCAACATGCTCGCGGCGGTGGATGTCCCGACGGAGAGCTTCCGCCGCCGCACGCTGTTCAGCTCGGGCGAGGAGTCCGTCGCGGCGTTCGACGTCAAGCGCGGCAGCGAGTTCCTGCGCTTCAGGAAGGACGGCGACGTGTGGACGATGGTGCAGCCAACCGAGGTTACCGCATCCGCCGAGAAGATAAAGAAGCTCCTCTCCGACGTCTGCGCCGCGCGCGCCGTTGACTTCCTGTGGCCGGTGGGCTCGTCCAACGAGGTCTCGGACGCGTCGGTCGCGCTTCTGTCCGGGTACGGGCTCGATCCGGAGAACGCCGTCACGGTGACGCTGAAGGGCGTCGACGGGACGGAGCGCCGCATATCGTTCGGCTCGGAGGCGAACGACGGACTCGTCTACGCGCTTGTCCACAACGGCACCGCGATAGTGACCGTGGACCGCTCGCTCAAGGAGCAGGCGTCCCTCGGCAACGCCGACTTCGCCGACACCAGGATATTCCCGTTCGAGCCCGCCCAGGTCGCCGGGCTGTCGATATCCGACGGAGGCGTCTCGTGCCTCCTCGCGAAGCAGGAGGACGGCTCGTGGCGCATGGACTCGCCTGTTTCCGCCGAGGCTGACGCCGCCGCGGTCGAGTCGCTTCTCTCGTCCGTCCTCGCCCTTAGGGGCGCTGACGAGGACGAAGACGGCGTCGAGATCGGCGTCGCGCCGGACGCGCGCAAGGCGAAGGTCTCGCGCCGGTCGCTCGGCGTCGCGTTCAGGCTCGAGGACCTGAGGAGCCTCGACATACAGAAGATCGACCCGGCCACGGTGCGCAGGCTCTCCGTAACGGGAACCGACACCAACAGCACGACGTCCGTTGTCTACGACCGCGACCGCCGCGCGTGGAACGTGGAGTCGTCGCCGAGGAAGGGCACTGTCGACGAAAAGGCCGTCGAGCGCGTGCTGAAGGCCGTTTATCCGCTCCGCGCCGAGCGCGTCGTGAAGCTCAAGGTGACGGCCGGGGACCTCAGCGCGTACGGACTCGACAATCCGCGGCTCACCGTCGCGATAGACCTCGCCCGCGAGGACTCGACGCGGCGCAACATACTTGTCGGAGACAGGACCAACGGCGGACGCTTCGCCACGGTCGGCGCTTCGGACGCCGTGTTCGTGCTGCCGGACGCCGCGTGCGCGGACCTTTCGCAGGAGATCGTCGCAGAATGAAGACGCAAAGGAAAGAACGAGAAATGAGCGATACGAAACTCAAGGGATACGGCGAGGACGTGTTCTCCGAGGAGGCAATACGCGCCTTCCTGCCGAAGGGCGTCGCCGCAAAGCTGCTCGCCACGATGCGCGACGGCAAGCCGCTCGACCCGTCAATCGCGGACGCCGTGGCGTCCGGAATGAAGGACTGGGCGATCGGGAAGGGCGCAACCCACTTCACCCACTGGTTCCAGCCCCTCACGGGGGGGACTGCCGAGAAGCACGACGCGTTCCTCGAGCCGACCGGCCCCGCCCAGGCGGTGCAGCGCTTCTCCGGGAAGAACCTCATCGGAGGCGAGACGGACGCGAGCTCGTTCCCGTCGGGCGGACTCCGCTCGACCTTCGAGGCGCGAGGCTACACGGCGTGGGACCCCACCAGCCCCGCCTTCGTGAAGCGCCACGCCAACGGCGCGACGCTCTGCATCCCGACCGCGTTCTGCTCGTTCACGGGCGACACGCTCGACATGAAGACCCCGCTCCTCCGCTCGCTCCAGGCGCTCACGCGCGCCGTCGAGAGGCTGATGGCGAAGTTCGGCCAGCCGAAGGCGCACGTCGAGGTGACGCTCGGCGCGGAGCAGGAGTACTTCCTCGTAGACAGGAGCTTCTACCTCAAGCGCCCCGACCTCCTGCAGACCGGGCGCACCGTCTTCGGCGCGGCTCCCGCGAAGCACCAGCAGCTCGAGGACCACTACTTCGGCGCCATCAAGCCGCGCGTCCTCAAGTTCATGTCCGAGGTCGAGCACCGCCTGTGGCAGCTCGGCATCCCCGCGAAGACCCGCCACAACGAGGTCGCGCCCGCGCAGTTCGAGCTCGCGCCGATGTTCGAGGACCTCAACCTCGCTGTGGACCACAACATGCTCGTCATGGAGGTGCTGCGCCAGACGGCGGAGAGCAACGGACTCGTCTGCCTCCTCCACGAAAAGCCCTTCGAGGGCGTCAACGGGTCGGGCAAGCACTGCAACTGGTCCGTCGCCTACGGCGGACGCAACCTGCTCACGCCGGGGGACAATCCGCGCGAGAACGCGATCTTCCTCACGATGCTGCTCTCCGTCATCCGCGCGATCGACAAGCACGCTGACATCCTCCGCATGACGACGGCTGGCGCCGGAAACGACCACCGCCTCGGCGCGAACGAGGCGCCGCCCGCGATCATCTCCATCGTCCTCGGAGACGAGCTCAACGCGGTCCTCGACTCCATCGAGTCCGGCACGCGCGGAATGAAGGGCGGCGAGCGCGGACGCAAGCTGCGCGTCGGAGTGGACACGCTCCCGGCGCTCCCGAAGGACACGACGGACCGCAACCGCACCTCCCCCTTCGCCTTCACCGGAAACAAGTTCGAGTTCCGCGCGCCCGGCTCCTCGCAGAACTGCGCGCAGAGCCAGATGGCGCTGAACACGATCGTCGCCGAGTCGGTCGACGCGATATGCGACAAGCTCGAGGCGATGAAGGGCGACTTCAACGAGAACCTGCAGAAGCTCCTGCAGCGCCTCGTCAAGGCGCACAGGCGCGTCGTGTTCTCGGGCGACGGATACTCCTCCGACTGGCCGAAGGAGGCCGCGAAGAGGGGGCTTCCCAACCTCCGCGACACGCCCGCGGCGCTCGAGCCGCTCAGGAACGCCGCGAACATCGCGCTCTTCGAGAGATACGGCGTCCTCTCCGAAACCGAGATGCGCTCGCGCTGGGAGATCGGACACGAAGACTACCTCCGCCGCGTCAGGATCGAGGCGTCCGTCGCGCTCGAGATCGCGCGCTCGATGGTGCGTCCGGTCGTTGCGGACGAGTTCTCGCGCCTCGCGACGGCGCTCGGCCAGGCGAAGGCCGACGGGCTCAAGTACGGCGTGCGCGGGCTCACGGCGCTCTCCTCGAAGCTCGGCGCCGGACTCGACGATCTGCACGTCAAGTGCGACAGGCTCGAGAAGGCGCTTTCGCGCCGCCGCCACGACGCGCAGCTGAAGGCGATGGAAGACCTCCGCCGCACGGTCGACAGGCTCGAGGGTCTCGTCGACGACTCGCGCTGGCCCCTGCCCAAGTACAGGGAGATGCTGTTCGTGTACTGACCGGTATTCCGATGCACAGGCTGCTTGTCGATACATCGATGCTCGAATCGGACGCGCCTGCGCTGCCGAAGGACGCCGCGCGCCATCTCAAGGTGCTGCGTCCTGAGGAGGGCGAGCGCTTCGAGCTCTTCGACGGAAAGGGCGCGTGGCGCGTCTACGCGCATTCGGGCGGGACCCTCTCCGCGGTCGGCGCTCTTTGCCGCGAGGGGCGCGCGGCGCATCCGCCGCTGACGCTTTTCGCGTGCGTCACGAAGGGCTCGCGCTGGGACTGGACGATCGAGAAGGCGACGGAGCTCGGCGCGAGCCGCATCGTGCCCGTCATCTCGGACCGCACGATCGTCCGCATCGCAGGCGGCGAGCGGGAGGCGAAGCGCGAGCGCTGGACGCGTGTCGCGGAGGATGCCGCGCGCCAGTCCGACGCGCGGTGGATCCCCGAGGTGCTCGCGCCTGTGTCGTTCCGCGAGTCGCTCGCGCTTGCCGCGGAGACGACGTGCTTCGTGGGCGCGCTCGTGGAGCCTCCGGCGCGTCCGATCCTCGCTGAGTTCGAGCTGCGGCGCGGCGAATGCGCCGCGAAGAAGGGCGGGGTGTCCGTGTTCGTCGGGCCCGAGGGCGACTTCACGCCCGAGGAGCTTTCGCGGCTTCTCGAGGTGGCGCATCCGGTAAGCCTCGGTCCGACAGTCCTCAGGGCGGAGACGGCCGCGGTATTCGCGCTCGGCGCGGTGTCCGCGGCAATCCAGGCGCAGGCATGACGGAGCTTTTCGACACGCACGCGCACTTCGAGGGGACGCGCGCCGAGACGGACGCCGCGGTGGCGCGCGCACGCGAGGCGGGGGTGACGCGCATAATGGCCGTCGGCGGAAGCGAGAGCCTCAACGCGGGGACGGAGGGGTTCGAGTTCCGCGCGATTGGCTGGGACCGCGACCAGGCGGGGAGGGAGCTTCCCGCGCTCGACTACACGGGCGTTTCGGCCGTCGGCGAGATCGGGCTCGACTACCACTATTCTCCTGAGACCCGCGCTGCGCAGATGGAGCTCTTTGCGCGGCAGCTGGAGCTTGCGCGGTCGCTTGGACTCCCCGTGGTAATCCACACGCGCGACGCAGACGACGACACGCTTGGGCTTCTGCGGGAGATTCCGTCGAAGGGGATAATCCACTGCTTCACCGGGAGCCCCGGCTTCTGCCGCGCTCTCCTCGACCTCGGATTCTACGTGTCGATTTCGGGGATCGTGACGTTCAGGGCCGCGGACAACGTGCGCGAGTCGGCGCTGGTGGTTCCAGACGACCGCATACTCGTCGAGACGGACTCTCCGTTCCTCGCCCCCGTACCGAAGCGCGGCGGGCCTAACGAGCCGGCGTTCGTCGTTCACACCGCCAAGTTCCTCGCGGAGCTTCGCGGGACCTCCTTCGGGGATTTCGCCGCGCTCACGACGCGCAACGCGCTCCTTGTGCTTGCGGATTAGGCCTTGCGGGTCATTCGAAGCGGAGGAGGTAGAGGCTGAAGATGTCGGAGAGCCTGACGGGCCAGAGGCGCGTCGCACGCTCGGCCTCGAGCGGGTTCTGGATGAACTCAGGAAGGTCGGGGAGGAAGTCCAGCCCCGCCATCTCCTCGAGCTCGTCGATGGAGACGAGCGAGCGCGCGGCCCATTCCCACCAGGTGACGGTCTGGTCGAAGACTACCGCGAAGGCCCTGACGTCCAGTCCCTCCTGCGCGACCACGACCTGGAAGAACCGCTCCGGAACCTCTATGTCCGTGCCGCTTATCGTCTCGCCGTTCCTGTTGGGGATGCATCCGACGACCACCCATATCTCGCCGTACTTCGCCGGCCAGAAGTCCGCTATGCGGTGCTCGAGGTTGCGCCACACGCCGCGGTTGAGCTCGGGTGTCTGCGGCGCGATGTTCGACATCATGAAGGTCTTGCGCTGCTCCGCCGAGCCGTAGCGCGACTCGATCGCGTGGTTCGGCACCATGTGCCCGCGGTCGTAGCCGGACTTCCCGTAGGCCGCCGCCGAGGGGGAGTTCTCGGCGTCCTTGTCCTTCGTGAAGTTCGGACGCTTGTCGGTCTGGTAGAGAACATCGGGGACGACGTGGTAGGCGCACCACACGGGGCGTCTTAGGGAAGGGGACCAGCCGACTACGAACTCGCCTCTGTCGAGGACGGTTATGTCCGCGGGCTGGATGTTCCCGACGCGCTTCGGCGCGCCTGCGAAAAGGGCGCTGCCGGAAGGGGGCTCGGTGTCGTATTCGTACACCACGTCGTATCCGGTGAGCCCGAGGCCGTCCGTCAGGTCGGAGAGTCCGTTCCCCACCCAGTACAGCGTCGCCGTGGCGAAGCCGGGCCAAGACTGCTCGCGCTCGCGGCGCCATTCCTTCGGATGGTGCACGAAGGAGATGGCGGCCCAGGCGACGAGCAGGTAGCCGAGGGCGAGCGCGAGGAACGCCCAGAGGGCGATCCTGCGCGTGAGGGACATGCGTCCCTTTTTCTTCTTCCTCTTCCGCGCCGCGCTCATAGGTCGGGCAGCTCGATGCGGATCGTGCGGCTCTTCATGGCCTGTGTCCGCTTGAGGTCGACGTCGTCGGCCGTGTGGCGCTTGACGCCGTCGTCGCGGTTGTCGGGCACCACGAGCTTCGCGCCGCAGGCCGGGCACTCGGTCTCCTGTCCGATCATGTCGGGCGAGGCCTCGATCTCGGTGTGGCAGTGGTCGCAGAGGAATGATGTGAATCCGTCGTCGTTCATATTCAGAGTCCCAGTTTGGTGGCGCTGCGCCACGCGTAGTATTTCTTGAGCTTGAGCTTCTTCGCGGCGGCTTCGTCGCAGAAGATCCAGCAGTCGTTGTGCGCCTGGAGGGCGGAGGCGGTGCAGAACTGGCTCATCGGACCCTCCACGCATCCCTTGACCGCGTCCTGCTTGTTCTCTCCGAACGCGAGGAGGATGATCTTCCTCGCCTCGCAGATCGTTCCGACGCCCATCGAGAGCGCGCTCTTCGGGACGGCCTTCATGTCGCCCTTGAAGAAGAGCCGCGCGTTGTCCTTCACGGTCGAGGGCGTGAGGTAGACGACCGACGTGCGGCTGTT
>JAFPDR010000198.1 GCA_017389885.1 Kiritimatiellia bacterium | reverse complement strand
GCGACGGACAAGCAATCGCCGCTTCACTAGTGACTTTGTCCACTCTTCATTGCTCCGTCGCGGAGCGACGGAGCCCCCTGAATCACTCCCCCTCTACACGTTCTACATGTTCTACACGGCTAACCCCCCTGCGCGCGCCGCGTCTCTGCGCCTCTGCGTCAAACACCGGCGCGACGAACCACGACAGCCGCGCTACAGCCCGGCGAAGGGGTTGCAGGAGAACTCCTTCTTCTTCGCCTCCGCGAGGGGCTTCACGCGCACGCGGATGTCGAGCGGCTTCTTGCGCGGCGCATTTGCCGCGGACGGCGCAGGGGCGGCCTTGGCAGCCGCCGCCTTCTGCGACTCGTAGTCGGAATATCCGCCCGGATAGCACTTGACGCCTCCGTCGCCCTCCAGCACGAACGTCGAGGTCACGACGTTGTCGAGGAACTCGCGGTCGTGCGAGACCAGGAGCAGAGTGCCGCGGTACGCGAGCAGCTGCTCCTCGAGGAGCTCAAGCGTCTCGATGTCGAGGTCGTTCGTCGGCTCGTCCATCACGAGCAGGTTCGCCGGACGGAGGAAGAGCTTCGCGAGCATCAGCCTCGCGCGCTCGCCGCCGGAAAGCGCCTTCACCGGGGTCCTCACCCTCTCGGGAGGGAAAAGGAAGTCGGCGAGATACGAGTAGACGTGCTTCCTCACGCCTCCCACGACGACTTCGTCGCGGTCGGACGCGATGTTCTCGCCGACAGTGAGGTCGTCCTTGAGCTCCCCGCGCAGCTGGTCGAGGAACGCCATCTCGACGCCAGTGCCGGGCGTGACGGAACCGGATGACGGCGCGAGGCGTCCGGTGAGCAGGTTGAGAAGCGTCGTCTTTCCCGCGCCGTTGCGTCCGAGTATGCCGATGCGCTCGCCGCGCAGGACGTCAGCGGTGAAGTCGGACACGATCGGCCTGCCGCCGGTGTACGCGAAGGAGAGCTTCTCGACCTTGAGCACCCGCTCTCCGCCGGGCGCCGCGGTGTCGAGCCGCATTGTCGCGGTGCCGACGCGCGCGCGGCGCGCGGCGAACTCGGCGCGGAGCTTCTTGAGCGCCGCGACGCGCCCCTCGTTGCGCGTGGTGCGCGCCTTCACGCCGCGGCGGATCCACGCCTCCTCCTCGCGGAGCTTCTTCGACTTCCTCTCCCAGTACACCGCCTCGTCCGCAAGAAGGTCGGCCTTGCGCTTCACGAACGTCGTGTAGTCGCACGGCCATCCGGCGAGCTCGCCTCGGTCGAGGTCGAAGATGGAGGTCGCTACGCGCCTGAGGAAGCGGCGGTCGTGCGTCACGAGCAGCACCGCGCTGTCGCGCATGCGCTTCAGCATCGCCTCCAACCAGTCTATCGCCTCCGTGTCGAGGTGGTTCGTCGGCTCGTCGAGGAGAAGGAGGTCCGGCTGCGACAGAAGCGCCTCCTCGAGGCGCGCTCTGCGGGACTGTCCGCCGCTCATGCCGTCGATCGCGGACACGTCCTGCCCGACGTACGCGACCTTGAGGCCGGGTGCGCGGACGATCTCGCCCGAGTCTGCCTCGCGCATCCCCGCGATGACCTTCATGAGCGTCGACTTGCCCTCTCCGTTCCGCCCCGTGAGCGCGGCGCGGAGTCCGCGCGAGACGGAAATCGACACGCGGTCCAGCACGGGCGGCCCGCCGAAGGCGAGCGAGACGTCCTTGAGGGAAAGGAGGAAGTCGCTCACTCCTCGTCTTCCTTCTCTTCCTTCGCCGCGTCCTGCACGGTGGACGCCGTGGCCTCGGATGCGTCGACGATCGCGTTGAGCGCGTCGAGTATCACGGACGCCTCGTCCTTGCGCGCGGCGGACGCCTTGACGGTCTCCTTGTATGTAAGCCTTGCGTAGTACGCCGCCGCGAGGACGGCGAGGAGCATGAGGACTCCAAGCACCGCGAAGAAGACGATGGCTATGACTTCAAGGACGACTTCCGTGTTCATTTCCCAAAACTCCCCTTTTCACCCCGCTCAGATCGGCTCCACGCGCATCGTGAGGTTCTCCTGCGCGACGACGCGGACGTCTGCTCCGGCGGCTATCGGCGCGTCGGACACCGCGGTCCACGCGGCGTCGCCTATCACGACGCGTCCGCTCTTCGGAGGCTCGATCGCCTCGACGACTCGTCCGATGCGGCCGACGGACTCCTTCCCGAAGTCGACCGGGGACGTCTCCGTGTCGCCGGTGAAGAGGCGCTTCATGAGCCGCCTCAGCAGCGCGAGGTAGAGAATCGCGAAGAACGAGAACGCGGCGAGCTGCCACATGAGCGTGAACGAGTCGCCGAGCGCGAACCTGATCAGCGCCACAGTCGCGGCGGAGAGTCCGAAGAAGAATATGACGAACCCGGGCATAAGAAGCTCCGCGAGCATCAGGAAGGCCCCGATGTACATCCATATCCATGCGCATCCTGTCATTTTCTCTTCTCCTTTATGTCGGTCACGATAGCGCCGGGCAGACTGCCCAGCACGGAGTTAAGCTTCGGATCGTCGAGTATCGCCGAGCGCGAGATCGGCTGCGGCACGGGGGCGGC
>JAFPDR010000197.1 GCA_017389885.1 Kiritimatiellia bacterium | reverse complement strand
GCGATGGACGACGCTCCGCTCGCGTCGTCGAAGCGCATCCTCCTCCTGCACATCACGGACGTGCAGAACACTGACGCGGAGTTCACGAATCCGAAGATGACGGACACCAAGGCGTGGGGCCGCCTCCCGTACCTCGCGAAGACCGGGTCCGCGAAGATCAGCCTCAGGAACTCGAACAAGGGCCTCAAGGTCTACGCGCTTGCGTCGGACGGGACGCGCCTCAGGACCGTCCCGGCGTCGTACGACAACGGCGCATACTCGTTCACCGCGGCCGTCGCCGCGGGGGAGGGCGCGAACGCGCCGACGATGATGTACGAGATTTCCGCAAGGTAGTCCGCGGCGATTTTTGCTATAATTGCTGGTGCCATGAAAACATCAGCAATCGCACTGGCGCTCCTTTCGTGCGCGGCGTTCGCGTCCGCGCGCGCGGGGGGCAACGACAAGTCCGCGGGCTGGCCCTTAGACGACCAGGTCCTCTCCAACGTCCTCGTCTCGCAGCTCGACTGCGGCGCGTGGGCGAAGAACATCGACAAGCGCAGGCCGTTCGACGAGCGCCGCCGCGCGAAGATCGCCGCGGAGAAGGGCGACGCGGAGTCCGCCACGATCGACAACAACGCGACGACGACGGAGATACGCTACCTCGTGCGCCACCACCGCGAGAAGGGCGACGCGGCCTCGCTCGCTGCGGCCGAGAAGGGAGTCGACTGGCTCCTCTCGACGCAGCTCGCGAACGGAGGCTGGGCGCAGTTCCCCCACCGCACGAAGGGATACTGGACGCACATCACGTTCAACGACAACGCGATGCGCAACGTGCTCGAGCTGATGCGCGACGCCGCGGAGGGAGCGGACGGGATGGAGGCGCTCGGCGCGGAACGTCGCGAGAAGTGCCGCAGGGCGTTCGAGAAGGGGCTCGACTGCGTGCTCAAGTGCCAGATACGCGTCGACGGGAAGCCGACCGTGTGGTGCCAGCAGCACGACCGCGAGACGCTGAAGCCGGCGAACGGACGCGCATACGAGCTCGCGTCGTTCTGCTCGCAGGAGTCCGCGGACATCGTGAAGTTCCTCATGACGCTCGACAACCCCTCGCCCGAGGTCGTCGCGTCCGTGGATGGCGCGGTGCGCTGGTTCGAGAGGACGCGCCTCCCCGACGGGACCTGGGCGCGCTTCTACGACCTCGAGGAGTGCAGGCCGTTCTTCTGCGACAGGAGCGGGGTGCCGAAGCGCGACATATCCGAGATCGACCGCGAGCGCAGCAAGGGCTACGCCTGGTTCGGCAAGAAGGGGGCGGACGTCCTCAAGAAGTACGAGAAGTGGCGCGCCGCGCCCGGAAAGAACGCAAAGAAGAAGGGAAAGAAACAATGAAGCTCGAGAACGTATGGATGCTCCTGCCGGGCCGCAAGGTCGGCTTCGGAACGATCGAGACGGAAGGCGACGCGATCTCGTCCGTCAGCCTGCGCGAGCCGGGGAAGTCCGACAGGCTTGTCCTCCCCGGGCTCGTCAACTGCCACTGCCACGCTCCGATGACGCTTCTGCGCGGCGTCGGCGGAGGGCTTCCGCTGAAGCGCTGGCTCGAGGAGGCGATATTCCCGCTCGAGGCGAAGCTCACGGACGAAGACGTCCACGCGGGCGCGCTGTGGGGCGCGATGGAGATGCTCGCGGGCGGCACGACCACCGTCGCCGACATGTACGAGTGGAACTACCAGCACGCGTTTCTCGAGGCGGGGATGCGCGCGCGCGTCACGACCGTCGGGCGCCTCGGCGCGCCGGGTCGCCTCGCCGAGTGCATCGAAAGGACGCGGTCGTGGAACGAGCGGATGCGCGGCGAGGCGCGGGGCGACGTCTACATGGACGTCTGCGTCCATTCGGAATACCTCACCGACGAGCATTTCTGCCGCGAGCTCGCCGCCGCGAACAGGGAGCTCGGACGCAGGCTGCACGTGCACGTGAGCGAGACGAGGCGCGAGCACGAGGAGTGCGTCGCTCGGCACGGGAAGACCCCGATCGCGTATCTCGCCGATACGGGGCTGCTCGACCGCGGCGGATACGCCGCGCACTGCGTGTGGTGCACGGACGACGACTTCAGGATCATGGCGGAGCGGGACGTCTCGCTCGTGCACAACCCCACGAGCAACATGAAGCTCGGCAGCGGCTTCGCGCGAATAGTCCGCGCGATGGAGCTCGGCGTCAACGTCGCGCTCGGGACGGACGGCACGGCGTCGAACGACAACCTCGACATGTTCGAGGAGATGCACCTCGCCTCGCTCATCCACAAGGGGATCGCGAACGATCCGACGGTGCTGTCTCCGTGGGACGTGGTGGAGATGGCGACGAAGAACGGCGCGAAGGCGCTCGGACGCGGCGACATCGGCGAGATAGCGGTCGGCAGGAAGGCGGACTTCTGCATAGTCGACTTGGACAGGCCGCACCTCCTCCCCGCGCACGACCTTGCGAACCTCGTCGTCCATTCCATGCACTCGGGCGACGTCGTGCAGACGGTTGTCGGCGGAAGGACGGTATACGACGCCTCCCTCGGAGGCGACGCGTTCGTCGGATGCCCGGTCCCGCGCGCCGCGGCGAAGGAGGCTCTCCTCGCCTCCGCCGCGCGGATTTTGGTATAATATCCGAAACCCGAAAGGATACACTGAAATGACGAACGCAGACAAGTGGGCGCAGCTGGACGTGGCGATGACCGTGTCCTCCCGCAAGACGATCAAGGAGCTGTTCGCGGAAGACAAGGACCGCGCGGCGAAGTACACCGTGGAGGCGGCGGGCTGGACGCTCGACTACTCCAAGAACCGCGTGGACGAGAAGGTCATGAAGGCGCTCGTGAAACTCGCGAAGGAGTCGAATCTCAAGGAAGAGATCGAGAAGATGTTCACGGGCAAGAAGATCAACGCGACCGAGGGGCGCGCCGTCCTCCACACCGCGCTCCGCAACCTCAACAAGGCGGACAAGGTGAAGGTCGACGGGAAGGACGTCCTGAAGGACGTCCGCAAGGTGCTCGACCAGATGGGCGACTTCTCCGACCAGGTCCGCCAGGGCAAGTGGAAGGGCTTCGCCGGGCGCCGCATCAAGAACGTCGTCAACATCGGCATCGGCGGCAGCGACCTCGGCCCCGTAATGGCGAACATCGCGCTCACGCCCTACACGAAGCGCAACATGAAGTTCTTCTTCGTCTCCAACGTCGACTCGACGCACCTCGCGGAGACGCTCCGCCAGGTCAAGGCGGCGGAGACGCTTTTCATCATCGCGTCCAAGACGTTCACCACGCAGGAGACGATGTCCAACGCGGAAGCGGCCAAGGCGTGGCTGGTGGATAAGCTGGGGAGCAAGGACGCGGTGGCCAAGCATTTCGTGGCGGTATCCACTGCGGCCAAGGAAGTCGCCGAGTTCGGAATCGACACCGCCAACATGTTCGGTTTCTGGGATTGGGTGGGAGGCCGGTATTCGCTGCCTTCCGCCATCGGGCTTTCGCT
>JAFPDR010000196.1 GCA_017389885.1 Kiritimatiellia bacterium | reverse complement strand
TCACGACGCCGACGGGGCACGAGGTCGCGATGGTGCACTGCAACAACTGCACGAACGAGATCAACGCGTGGGTGAAGCTCTTCGGCGGCGACTACGGCAGCCTCTTCCGCGAGTCGCTCAAGGGCGACAAGGACTGCGGCGGCGTGGTGGTCGTTCCGTTCCTCTCCGGCGAGCCGGTGACGGGGGTGTCGGACGCGATGCTCAAGGTCGTGAGGCAGCCCGAGAGCGCCTTCACGCTCGCGAACTTCTTCAGGGCGCAGATCTACTCCGCGTTCGTCTCGCTCAAGATCGGCATGGACATCCTCCTGCGCGAGGGCGTGGAGATCAAGTCGCTCGTCGGACACGGCGGGATATTCCGCGACAAGGGCATCGCGCAGCAGTACCTCGCCGACGCGCTCAGGACGCCGGTCACCTGCATGTCGACCGCGAGCGAGGGTGGCCCGTGGGGAATGGCCGTCCTCGCGGCGTACGCCGCCTCGGGCGCGCAGGAGCCGCTGGAGGACTACCTCGCGAAGAAGGTCTTCGCCGGCGCCGCGAGCGAGACGCTCGCGCCGACGGCGGAGGGCTCCGCGGGCTTCGACCGCTACACCGCCAACTTCAAGGCCGCGATCGCGAAGTAAATGCGCAAGGCGCGGCCAAACGCGGCGGAGCGGCTCGAGAGCTATCTCGTCAAGCTCATCCAGGAGAAGGGCGCGGACCAGGACCAGCCCTTCTCCATCCGCATGCTGCTCGCGTTCCTCAAGTTCGCGAGCTGCCTCTTCGCCGCGGGCGTCGGCATAAGGTACTTCCTCTACCGCACCGGGCTGAAGCGGCGCTATCCGCTCGGCATCCAGGTGATCTCCATCGGAAACGTCACCGCCGGCGGAACCGGCAAGACGCCGGTCACGGAGATCTTCGCGCGCACGCTCGCGGCCGAGGGGCGCAGGGTCGCGATCCTCTCGCGCGGCTACCGCCGCAAGGAGGCGCCGTGGTGGGTGCGCATGTTCACGCAGGTCGTGACGAAGCCGCTTGTCGTTTCCGACGGACGCCACGTGCTGTGCGACGCGACGACGGGCGGCGACGAGCCGTACATGCTCGCGTCCAACCTGCCGGGCGTAGCGGTAGTCGTCGATCGCGACCGCGTGAAGGCGGGGCGGTACGCGATCAAGCGGCTCGGATGCGACACGCTCATCCTCGACGACGGGTTCCAGTACCAGAAGCTCAAGCACTCCATCGAGGTGGTGCTCGTGGACTCGACGAATCCGTTCGGCAACGGGCAGATGCTCCCGCGCGGGGTGCTCCGCGAGCCGGTGCGCCACCTGAAGCGGGCGGACATAATATTCCTCACGAAGTGCCGCGGCGACGTCTCGGCTGTGCGCGAGGAGGTGCGCAAGTACAACAGCACCGCGGAGATCGTGGAGTGCAACCACGCGCCGAAGGTGCTGAAGGACGTCTGGAGCCGCGAGGAGTATCCGCTCTCCTGGCTCAGGGGCAAGACGACCTGCACGCTCTCCGGCATCGCCTCCCCGAAGGGCTTCGAGAACTCGCTCCGCCACCTCGGCGCGAAGGTGGTGTGGTGCGAGCGCTACGCAGACCACCACCGCTACGACCCGTCCGAGATCCTCTACGCGGTCAACCGCTCGGCCGACATGGGCGCGGAGGCGCTCGTCACGACGGAGAAGGACGCGGTGCGCTTTCCGCGCCTCGAGACCTCGCCCGTCAAGTGCCTCTACCTGCGCATCGCGATCGAGATACTCTCCGGACGCGAGAGCTTCGACCAGATCATCAACCGCATCTGCTTCCGCAAGTCCTGACCGCCGCTATATCGTCCGCCTGCGGCGGGAGAGGCGCGAGCGGAGGAGGAAGAGGAGAAGCGCGAGCGCGGCGTACCACGCGACGCACGCCGCGACGGACCACGGCTCGACCTCCACGTTCGCGCCGGGAACGGACGCGACGGCGCGCGAGAGTCCGGCCATCGCCTTCGTGACGAGCGCCGCGAGGTTGTTGACGTGCGCGGCGAGGCGCTCCGAGAGGAAGCTCGCGAACACACCCGCGAGCGCGGCCTTCACGCTCGCGCCCGCCGCCGGGATGAGCGCGAGGTTGGCCATTATCCCGCCCGGCGTGACGCGTCCGAACGCATGCGCCGCGATGGGCGTGCCGACAGCCCACGCCGCGAGCGACATCACGACCGCCGCGAGCGCGCGGCTCTTCACGAAGTCCGCCGTGAAGCGTCCCCAGAAGACGATGCCGAGCATCACCGCGAACGAAAGCGCGCAGCCGACGTCGTAGAGCTTCATCGGATCGAGCGCGTAGACGGCGAGGAAGGTGACGGACCACGCGACGAGTCCGTCCGGCCTGCGCCAGAACACCGGCGCGAGGCCCGACATCGTGTACATCGCGGCTGCGCGGACGGCGCTCGGGCTGAACCCCGTCACCGCGACGTACATCCACAGAGCAGGCGCGAGGAGGAGCCCCGTGGCGCGCCCTGGGACCCCGAGCAGCGCGAGGACGAGCGCGAGCGTCTCCGCGACCAGCACGACGTGGAGGCCCGATATAGCGAAGACATGGATCGTACCCGCCGCGGCGAATGCGTCGCGTTCCTCCTTCGGAATGCGCGAGCGCTCGCCGAGGAGGATGGCGCGGTTCAGGGCCGCGGCCTCCGACTCCCTGTCGAGCCCGAGGCACATGCGCCGCGAGAGCTCCGCGCGCACGGACGCGACGAGCGCGGCGAATGCGCCGCGCCGCGAGGGGACGCGCCGCGCGTACGTGCCCCTGCCCTTGACCCAGAGCATCCGGCGGCTGCCGGCGGAGTCGTACCTCGCGCGCGAGAGCCACCCGGCGCACTCCCACTCCTCGCCGCGGACTGGCGGCGCGACCCTGCGCCTCAGCGGGACTACTGCGCGGACCTTGAGCGGACCCGCCGAGCAGGGGAAGGACGCCCACCTGATGCCGTTCCTCTCCGGCGTGACGCGCGGATCGCCCTCCACGCGGAACACGCGCGCGAAGGGCGTGCCGGAGCTGCGCCAGGTCGCCTCCGCGACCGCCTCGTTCCTCAGGTGCGCCGCGTGGAGCGACAGGAGAAGTCCGGCCGAGAACGTGAGGAACAGCCGCAGGCCCCTCGCGCCCGCGCCGTATAGGAGGAGCGCGATGGCGCACAGCGCCGCGGCCGCGGCCGGCCATGCGGCGGCGTAGCGCGACGCGGCGAAGCCGCACGCCTCGCCGAGCGCGAGCGCGGCGCACAGCGCGAGCCATTTCGCCGCGCAGCTCATGATGACATGCCCCTTTCCATCGCGTGAATGATATCAAAAAGAGGCGCCGGAAACGTTAAGATATCGTTAAGATTGTCAATAGCCCACTTGGCTTCGCTATTTTTGGTATAATAGCGGCAATGTCACAGACCATATTCGGATACGAGTTCAGGAACGGGGCGCTTCTCGAGGAGGCGCTCACGACCCCGTCGTGCCGCCAGACGGACCCGACGGCGCGGGACAACCAGCGCCTCGAGTTCCTCGGCGACGCCGTTCTCGGCGTTCTCGCGGCTGATCTCCTGTACGCGTCGCGTCCGCGCGACTCGGAGGGGCAGCTCACCGTCCGCCGCGCGAACATGGTGTCCGCGCCCGCGCTCTGCGCCGCAGCCGCGAAGCACGACCTCGCCTCGCGCCTCAGGCGCAACAAGGGCGCGGCGCCCATCCCGGCGAACTCCAAGACGCTTGCGGACGCGGTGGAGGCCGTGATCGGCGCGGCGTACCTCGACGGCGGCCTCGCGGCCGCGAAGACGGTGTTCGACGCGCTTGCGCTGGCGGACCTTGCCCGCGACGCGGAGTGGACGGAGAACCCGAAGGGCGAGCTGCAGGTGCGCGCGCAGGCCATGACGCCCCCGCGCCATCCGACCTACCGCCTGCTCCGCACCGAGGGCAAGGCCCACGAGCCCGTCTTCACGGTCGAGGTCTCGGTCGAGGGGCTGGGCGCCGCGAGCGCGTCCGCAAGAAGCCACAAGGAGGCCGAATCCCGCGCCGCCGCGAGGCTTCTGAGTATGGTATAATATTACGAAGGAAACAAAAACGGAAAAAGCTCAAAAGAAGGTATAGAAAAATGAAACTCACGGAAGACATCTTCAAGCTGACGGCCAATACGATCCGCTGCCTCTGCGCGGACATCGTCGAGAAGGCGAAGTCGGGGCATCCCGGCGCGCCGATGGGAATGGCGGACCTCGCGACCGTCCTCTGGCTCAAGCACCTCAACGTCGACCCGAAGGATCCGTCCTGGGCCGACCGCGACCGCCTCGTGTTCTCCGGCGGACACGCCTCGTCGCTCGTATACGCGCTTTTCCACCTCTCCGGCATGGGCGGGCTCAAGATGGAGGAGCTCATGGCGTTCCGCCAGTGGGGCAGTCGCTGCGCCGGGCACCCCGAGCGCGGCGTGACGCCCGGCGTCGAGGTGACGACGGGTCCGCTCGGGCAGGGCATCGCGATGGGCGTGGGCCTCGCGCTCGCGGCGAAGAGGAAGGGCGTCGCCAACCGCACGTGGGTCTTCTGCGGGGACGGCGACCTCGAGGAGGGAATCTCCCACGAGGCGGCGAGCCTCGCCGGCGCGCTCAAGCTCGACAACATCACGCTCGTCTACGACTCGAACCGCATCACGATCGAGGGCGCGAC
>JAFPDR010000195.1 GCA_017389885.1 Kiritimatiellia bacterium | reverse complement strand
GCTGCGCTCCATGTCGCCGAGCCCGAGGTTTTTCGTCGCGAACGTCTCGTACCCCGGCACCTTGTGCGTAAGGTCGTCGGACGCGAACGCGTGGCCCGAGACGCCTTCGAGCGCGAGGAGCGCGGCGAGCGTGTCCGCCCCGCGCGGATCTCCGAGGCGCTCGAGAGCGAGCGCGACTGCGCGGTAGTGCGAATACGTGGAGTTGCCCTTCAGCTTCTTCGCGAGCGCGTCGATGCACTCGAACGACGACTCGGCGCCGCAGCGCCCGAGCGCGATGAGATAGGAGTCGACGAGGCTCACGCTGCGCCCGAACTGGTCCATGCCCTTGTAGTTCCAGCCCTTGTCCCACTCCGCGGTCGCCGCGAGCTTCCTCTCCAGCGTCTCGCGCCCCGTCGCGTCGCCGAGAAGCCCGAGCACGTGCGCGTAGACGAGCTTCGCCTCCTCGCCCTCCGCCGCGGCGTATGCGCCGCGCAGGAGCGGAAGCGCGCGCGCCGTGTCGCTGAGCACCTTCGAAAGGCCTTCGTATCCGTTCGCGAGCGTCTTCACGGACGCTTCGATCTCGGCGTCCGCAAGCGGGAAGCTGTCCTTCATCCCGATGACGTTCTCGCCGACTATGCCGAGCTTGGCGAGCTTCCTCTGGAGCGCGGGGATGTCGATGTCGCGGAGGCGCGAGTTCTCCTTCACGCTCGACGCGGCGGCGAGCCCGGCGGCGTAGCCCTGGTTCTGGACGTCGGGCTGCATCCTCAGGACCGGCATCGCGTCGCGGTGCGCGCTCATGCCAAGCCCCGTGACGAGGAGTCCGTCGGTCTTCTTCGGCAGGAGTGCGCGGAACGGGATGTTCACCTTGAGCGCCTCCTTCGCGTGCGGCGCCTCGATGAAGAACTCGTCGGAGACGGTCTGTCCGTGCGTGTCGAAGTTGGATCGCGCGAGCGAGATGACGTCGGGGTAGGTGCGCTCGTTCATGATGTCCTGCGCCGTCACGTAGTAGACCCCGTGCAGGCGGCGGCGCTCGCGGCTGTTGACGTTCTGGCTCTGGTCCCAGACGTAGGTGCCGAAGTTCTGGCGCGCGCGCAGCGTGAAGTGGCAGAGGTCCTCCGCGTCCGTGTCGTCGACGAACGCGTAGTCGGTGTTCTGGTAGCTCGTGCCGAGGATCTTGGGCGTGGAGCCCGCGCCCTGGAGCGAGAGCTCGGTCGCGTCGATGAACTCCGTCTCCTCGCCGGCGAACGCGGCGAGGTCCGCGTTGCCCGTGGCGTCGACTGTTGCGCGCGTGCGGACGAGTCCGCGCGATCCGTCCTGGAACGCGACCTCCACGGCGACGAGCGTGTCTCCTTCCTTGCGCACGCCAGTGGCGAGCGCGCCGAACCAGATCTCCGCGCCGGCCTTGCGGGCCTCGGCGCGCATCCACTCGGCCTTGCACTGCCCGTATATCGCCCCGAAGTCGTGCACTCCCTTGTCGAGCTCCTCGGTGAAGCCGATCTTGAAGCCGTAGCAGTAGAGTCCGATGAGCCCGTCCGTCATCGTCCCGCCCATGCGCGGGAGGTACTCCGCGACGATCGTCTTCGCGCCGGCCCTCGCCGCCGCGATCGCGGCGGGCGCTCCGCCGGTGCCCGCTCCCGCGACGAACACGTCGCACTCGGCGATGACCGGCAGGTCGCCGGACTTCTCGTCGGCGATCACCGGCATCTCCGCGTTCTTCGCGCGCTCGGCGGCCATCGCGCCCTGGGAGCGTCCGAGCCGCTCCTCGGCGGAAGCGTCGTACGCGTCGGAGCCGAAGATGATGGAGTCCGCGGAGTCGATCTGCGTCGGGGTCCACGTGAGGTCGCGGGCGAGCTGCTCGGCGGCGGCGAGGGAGCGCGCGGAGCCGTCCTCCATCGGAAGCGTCATCTCGCACCTCCACAGGCGCGCGGCGATCTTCTTGGGCTGGTTCTTGCTCTGGAACGGACCCCTCGAGCCCTCCTTGATCTCGATCGCGTCGGAAACCGCGGTCGCCTTGACCTTCGGGGACTTCGGCGCCTCGCCGGAGATTATGTACCTGACGAACGGATACTCGCCCTTCGCGATCTCGCCGAGCCTGTCTCGGGCGTCTATCACGCACTTCGCGCGGATCGTCCTCTCGCCGTTGCGGTTCACGACCTTCGCGCCGGCGATCTTTCCGTCCGCGTCGCGCACGTACTCCGCGCCGATCGTCCAGGTGACGAACGGGACCTTCGCGTCGAGGAGCGCGCGGTCGAGCGCCTTCTTCGCCTGCGCAGGCGTGGTGTCGCCGAACGCGTACGAGCCCTCATGCCCCTTCGGGTCGTATATGGCCGAGCATATCGGCCCCATCTCCCCCGCCGGCTTCTTCAGCCTCAGCTTGCCCGCGATGTCCTCGCCGAGGAACGGACGCGGCGCGACGAGGTACACGTCCGCGCCAGCCTCCTTCGCCGCCACCGCGGCGGATACGCCGCGCACCGTCCCGCCGAGGACCAGCACGTCCACCGACTCCGGAATGTCCGCGAAAAGCGCCGCCCCCGCGAGCGCCGCCGCCATCGTGATCGTTTTCTTCACCATCGTCCCTGTTCCTTCCAATTTTTAGTTGGGTATTATACCAAAACAGATGCCCTCACCTCACGCTGAAGTTCGAGAAAAGCGTCTCGCCGCTCGTGGCGTCGGCGGGCATCGGGATGCTCACCGCGATCGACTTGACCGGAAAATGCACTACGCCGTCGTTCGCGCCGTCCCAGTGCTCGAGCTTCTTCGAGAGGGGGAACTTCACGTCGCTCCACGCGCCGGGCGCGATCTTCGTCTTGAACTGGAGCGTCTGGTCCGTGGAGTCCTTCACGCGGAACGTGAGCTTCTGCGCCACGGACGAGCATGCCTGGAGGTGTATGGCCGTTCCCGCCTCGACGTTCACCGGAACGCTCGCCATGACGTACGGGACGCCCTTCGCGCGCGACCCCGCGAAGTCCCACTTCACCGCGCCGGCCTTCACTCCCTCGACCTCGCGCAGCTCGAACGAGCCCTTCCCGGTGTTGGGGATGAACGTCCACGCCGGATTGCCGGAGAAGAGACCGAGGTCCTTCGCGTCGGCGGGAGCGGCCGCGGGCTTCGTCGCCTTCAGCTCGGGTGCCGCCTTCGGCACTATCGGCGCGGGAGCGGCGGCGGGGGCGGCCGGGGCGGCGGACGCGGCCGGACGCGCGGCGCCGGCGGTCGTCGCGAAGTCGCACAGCTCGACGCGTCCGGAAACGGCGTCTCCCGGCTTCGGGACGTTCACGTTGAGCGTCTTGAGCGGAAAGTGCGCGAATCCGTCGTTCGCGCCGTCCCAGTGCTCGAGCTTCCGCGAGAGCGGGAACGACATCTTCTCCCACGCGCCGGTTCCCTTTATGCGGCAGCGGAACTGCAGCGTCTGCCCCGTGGCGTCGATCACGCGCAGCGTTAGGCTCTGAGCGGACGGAGCCTTCGCGAGGAAGTCGATGGATCCCGCGCCGTCCACTCCGGGCACCGGAACGGACGTCATGACGTACGGCGTGGACTTGGACTTCGACTGCGAGAAGTCCCAGTCGATGAACACAGCGTCCTTGCCGTCCGCCGCCTTGCCCACGCTCACCTCGCCCTTCCCGGTGTTGGGGATGAACTTCCACCCCGCCTCGGCGCGGCACAGGTCGAGCGCCTTGCCCTCGACGACCGCCGGAGCGCCCGGCGCGGCCCCGCCGGGAACGGCCGGGAACATCGCGCGGCCTATGCCGACTCCCTCGACCGGCTCGACTCCCTCCGGAAGCGCGACGTACTGCGGCGCGCCGGTGAGCCAGAGGCCGATTCCCTGCGGGACCTTCGCCGCGTCGCCGAGCATTCCGGCGCCGGAGAGCGGGTCCGCTGTGCGCACCACAACCGCATGCTCCATCGTCTCGTCCGGGCTGCCTCCCGCCTTTGCGGAGGTCCACGCCACGAGCTTGACCGCGCCGTCCGCGTTCGAGAAGAGCGCCAGCCGGTCCTGCGGGTTGTCCGTCTTCACGAGGGACTTGAACGAGTAGCCGTCGAGTTCGCGGACCATCGCCTTGAACGCCTCGAGCGCGGGACGCGGCTTGCCGTTCTCGTAGAGGGAGAAGCCCTCGTTGCCCTTGTACTCGTACCAGCTCGTGAGGCGGATTCCCTCGATCATGTCTACGAGGTACTGGCGCACGAGGTGCCACGCCTGGTAGTCCATCAGCTTGGCGTCCGATCCGCCGGACCACCCTTCGTCGTTCACGCCGTTCTTGACGTTCGTGAAGCCTCGCTCCGAGTCGATGATCGGCATGTCCGGCGCGCCGTACTTCTTGAGAAGTTCCTTCGTGCGGTCGTGCCCCTTCTTGAACTCCTCGGGCGTCTTCACGCCGTAGGGATGGACGCTCCACGCGCGGATGCCGCTCTTGAGGACGCCGTTTTTGAAGCAGTATTCCGTCCACTGGTAGCTCGGCTCCCAGTAGTTGGACACGGACCCCGCCATTACGAACACCCCCGGCACGGCCTTCACCATCTCGGGCACGACAGCGTTGACGAGGTCGGAGTACTCCTTCGCGAACTCCGGCGAGTTGTGGGTTCCGTCCTTCCGCCAGAACGTGCGGACGTTCGGCTCGTTCCAGATCTCGAACATCACGTCCTGTCCGTCGAAGCGCTTCGCCGCGGCGACGGCGAACGCGGCGAATCCCCTGCGCGCCTCCTCCGTCTGCACGCCGCCGCGCGGCTGCTCGTACAGGGAGTTGGAGCTGAAGAGCGTCACTATCACCGTGAGCCCGAGTTCCTTGCAGAGCTTCATCTGGGGCTCGACGGACGAGAAGTCGTATACGCCCTTCTCCTTCTCGACGGAGCTCCAGTAGAGTCCGCGCCGCACCACGCGGAATCCGAGTCCGCGCACCTCGCGCAGCGTGGCCTCGTTGAAGGTGTCCGCCTTCATCTGCACTCCGATGTTCATCGGAACCGTGCACGGCGGAAGGTCGTATGCCGCCGCCCCAAGCGCGGCGATGGCAAATGCGGCTGCAACGGAATTCTTCATGCTGTCTCCTCGGTTTGATGGCGGCGCAGATCTGACTATCCGCGCCTTCTGTTTGAATAATACCAAAAACAGGCGCGGCGCGGCAACTGGCGGACACGCACTTTCCGCCAAAAAATTCAATGTCTAATCGTCAACTACGCCGACGGGGGTCAGCGGCGGATGGCGACGCGCGAGGGGGCGAGGCGGGCGTGGAGCTCGGGGTGGTACATCGCCTCGACGCTCGGACCCGGCAGCACGTACTCGCCGCACGAGACGACGCGCACCGGATACCTGAACGTCACCGCCTCT
>JAFPDR010000024.1 GCA_017389885.1 Kiritimatiellia bacterium | reverse complement strand
GCCGAGGCATGGCAGGCTAAGCGCAGCTTGTTGTTGGATGTGCGAAAGCCGAAGCGACGCCAAGACCCGACGGTTTGGGAGACCTTCGCGAAACACCCCGGAGCGTTCCGGCTGGCGGGTTGCCGCAGTCGACGGTTCGGGCGAGCCCCGCGCCGAGCGCCCGAAGCGCTCAGCGGGCCTGATTCAAATACGCCTCTTCCAGCGACCTGCCCGGCACTACGGCGATGACGCCGAAATCGACGAGGCGCGGCAGAAGCGCCGCGTTGACGTCTGCAACGGCGAGGCTCTCGCCGAAGCGCGCCACGAGGGAAGCGCCGTCGGAGGAGAGGGAAACGCCGGGGCATGCGGACTCGAGGGCGGCGAGGTCTGCGGGCATGGACTTCAGCGTGTAGGCTATCCTGCCCGAGTCGGACGTGAGCGAGCGCATCGTCTCCATGCGCTCGACCTTTCCGTCGGCGACGAACGCGACGTGGGTGCAGAGCTTCTCGACGTCGTCGAGCTGGTGGGACGAGATGACGAGAGTAGTCCTGCCGCGCCGCGAGAGGATGAACGAGCGGAGCCTGTCGGCCTCAACGGGGTCGAGTCCGCTCAGCGGCTCGTCGAGCATCACTACCTCCGGCTCGCCGAGGAACGCCTGCGCGACCATCACGCGCTTGCGCATTCCGTGGGAGAGCGAGCGGATCGGAGAGTTCGCCTTGTCCTTCAGGTTGAACGCCTCGATGAGGGAGTCCGCGGACGAATCGGCCTTCGCGGCGGAGAGTCCCTGCAGGCGCGCGTAGTGCAGGAGAAGGCTCCTCACGCGGCCCTCGTTCGGAAGGTCCGAGTCCTGCGGAAGGATCGTGAACTTTCCGCCGTGGCGGCGTGCGTCGAAGGGACCCGAGCCGAGGATGCTGATCTCGCCGGAGTCGGGAAGGACGAATCCGGCGACGGACATCATCCATGTTGTCTTGCCGGCGCCGTTGCGTCCGACGAGTCCGGTGATCGAGCCCGCTGGCACCGCGAGGGTGAATCCGTCGAGCGCGTTGTGGCGTCCGTAGCGCTTCACGAGCGCGCGTGAGACAATCGCATCGTTCATCGCACGTCCCTCCTTGCGAAGAATATGTGCCCGAAGGACAGCCAGAGGAGTCCGATCATGAGAAGCCATGCCGCCGCGTCCGCGACGGGAAGGAACGACGAGCGCCACAGCGAGTCGGTGACTGCGGAGGGGAACAGCATCACGAGGAAGCGGAACTTTCCGCCGACCGGACCGGTCGCGTAGGCCCTGAGGAGGGCTGGGACTGCGAACCACGCGATCATCATCAGGATCGCGACTGCGTCCGCCTTCGCGCCGGACTTGAAGAAGTGCGACACGCCGAGGGCGAGTCCGAGCCAGGCGAGCGAGAGGAACCACGCCTTGACGCTCCAGACGAGCATCGCCGGGAACAGCGCCGGAAGATCCGCGCCCGCGAGGCGGAACGCCGCGACGCACCACGCGCCCGCCGCGCCGAGGAGGAGTCCGACGAGCATGAGGAAGGCCTGTCCGAGGTACTTCGAGAGCGTGAACTCGAGTCGCGTCACCCTGAGGAGCGCGTACTTTGCGGAGCCCGAGCGGATTTCCTCTGCGACGCGTCTGCTCGAGACGAGCACGGAGAGGAGCGGCACGGCGAGGAAGACGATCCACGCGTAGAGCAGCTCGGCGGGGTGCTTTCCGACGATGTCGTCATAGACGAGCGAGTCCCCCACCGCGCCGCGCACGAGGCGCTGGAACGGCTTCGACTTCCAGAGCGCCGCGGAGACGACTCCGCTCTTTCCGTCCGGCGCGCGCTCGACCTGCAGGACTTCGGCGAGCTGGTCCTCCATCTTCCCGAGAGCGGATATCGCGCCGTTCATCCCGAGGAGGGACGCGGCGAGGTAGAGGAGTATGAGCACGAGCGCGCGCTTGGTGCGCATCGCGCCCGCGAGCTCGAAGAACGCTGCGCGCAGTGTTCTCATCGCGGCCCCCTGAAGGACTGCGGGTCGATCTTGTCCTGGACGGCTATCAGCGGCTCGGCGACGGAAGGGTCCACGAAGTCGACGAGCTGGAGGTCCGAGACCTGTCCGCGCAGCTCCTCTCCGACGCACGCGCCGATTGCGTCGTATGTCTCCGCGAGAGAGGTGGAGAGGTCGCCCATCAGGCGGACGCCGAGTTCGGGCGTCATCGTCTTTGCGGCGGCGATCTCGTCCGCCACGAGCTGCATCGACTCGCGCAGCTTGTCGTTCATCGCGTCAACCGCGTCGTTGAACGCCTGGGCCTTGTCGCCGGCGAGTCCGAGCTTGTCGACCGCCGCGGTGCGCGCGATCTCGACGCGCGCGCGCCAGAGGTCCGCGGCTTCGTCGATTCGCGCGCGCAGGTCTTCGGGTGCGAGGCGGCGGTGGCGGCGCTCGGCCGTCTGCGCGGGCGCGTTCGTTGGCGCGGACTCGGATCCGTCCGCGGAGGGAGCGTCCTGCGCGGCGGGCTTTTCCGCGTCTCGCGCGCGGCGCGGACGCTTCGCGGCGTCCGGGATGTTTACCATCTGCGCGAACGATCCGAACGCGTTGTTGGAGCGCGGCTTCGCCTTCTCCTCCTGTTCGCGCTGTTCGCGCGAGCGTAGCTCTTCGGAAGGGCCGTAGTAGCCGACGAGTCCGCCGATGACGAACGCCGCAGGCAGCCAGACGAGTACTGGTATCTTGCTCATAGGATGCAATTATACCATAATGGGAGGGTGGTGTGATTGGAAGATTGACGGATTGACAGATTGACAGATTGGGGGATTGGGAGATTTTAACGCAGAGGCGCAGAGGCGCGGAGTGCGCAGAGGGTTGGCCGTGTAGAACATGTAGAACGTGGAGAGGGGGAGAGGATTTTTAACGCAGAGACGCAGAGGCGCAGAGGCGCGGAGTGCGCAGAGGGTTTTAGCCATGTAGAACATGTAGAACGTGTAGAGGGAGAGTGGTAGGGCGAGTCAGGGGGTCAGGTAGGGTTTATTAGGGTCGGTTAGGGTCAAATAGGGTCGGTTAGGGTCGGGTGGGGTCGGGTGGGGTAGCCCCAGACTCTAAGCGACGCTAAAAGACTCTAAT
>JAFPDR010000194.1 GCA_017389885.1 Kiritimatiellia bacterium | reverse complement strand
GGGGCGGACGTGTACCTCACGATAGACCACAACGTCCAGTACGAGGCGGAGAGCTGGCTCAAGGAAGGGGTCGAGCAGTACGGCGCGGGGTCGGGCTGGTGCGTGGTGATGGACTCGCGCACCGGCGCGGTTCTCGCGATGGCGTCGCTTCCGGACTTCGATCCGCTTCTCTTCGGGCGCGCCTCGGACGAGGCGAAGATTAACCGCGTGACGAACTTCACGTACGAGCCGGGGTCCGTCATGAAGGTCATAACCGCGGCCGCCGCGATCGACTCGGGGCTCGTCACGCCGAACACGCGCTACTCCACCAGCAGGAACGACGAGAGGTACTACCGGCTGCCCGGCGACGGCTCGCACGTATGGGAGCCGACGATGACTGTCAAGGACGCTATCGTGCACTCGTCGAACATCGTCGTTGGTAAGCTCGGATACGACCTCGGGCCGGAGCGGCTCTGGACGTACATGTCGCGCTTCGGGTTCGGACAGAAGACGGGCGTGGAGCTTCCGGGCGAGGAGTACGGAATCCTCCCGGACTGGAGGATTTGGGACAAGGTCAAGTGGTCGCGCGCGCCGATCGGACAGGGCGTCGCGGTCACCGCGATGCAGATATGCTCGGCGTACCAGGCGATAGCGAACGACGGACTCAGGATGCAGCCGTACATCGTCAGCCGCGTCGAGAGCGCGGACGGACGGGTCTTCTACAGCCACGAGCCGCGTCCGATCGGACGCCCCATCCGCTCCGAGACGGCGCGCAAGATGCGCGACATGATGCTCGGCGTCGCGTCCCCCGAGGGAACCGCGCGCCGCGCGGCGCTCCGCGGATATTCCGTCGCGGGAAAGACGGGGACGGCGCAGAAGGTCATCGACGGGCACTACTCCGACACGCTCTTCCGCGCGACGTTCTGCGGCATCGTGCCTGCCTCCGCGCCGCGCCTCGTGATCCTCGTCACGCTCGACTTCGACACGCGCCAGAAGTTCCACCAGGGCGGCAACTCGGCCGGTCCGGTCTTCAGGCGCATCGCCATGTCCACGCTGCGGTACCTCAAGATTCCGCCGGACCGTCCCGAAGAGCTCGAGGACGGCGAGGAAGAGGACGAGCTGGACAAGATGATGGAGGAGCGCGCGAAGAAGCTCGTCGAGACCGCCGCGAACTAGGGAGGTTAACACGGAGATCGGCGGCAGGCCTCTCGCGGGCACGGCGATTCCGCACGCGTCGTTGCTTGCCGGCGAGACGCTCCGTCTCGAGATGACGGCTGAGTGATCTTTGGAACTGGTGCGGGGGTCAGGCGCGCTGCGCGGACGCCGCGGCGTCGGCCCTTAGCTTTGCTTCTGCAAACGATATGCCGCTGCGCGCGGCGAGCGCGGCGATGTCGTCCGACTCCCACTTCGCGCGGCTTACGCCGTGTCCCGAGGCGACTTTCCTGCGGACGGACGATCCGTCCGGCAGCGCGACCTCCTCGATCCTTCGCGAGAGCGTGTACCTGAGGCACGTCTTCTCGCGCACCCCGAGGGTGGATGTGCTTGCGAATATCGCGGAGACGACCTTCGCCTTGTCCTCCTCCATGCACATAACGCACGCGAGGATGCCGGGCCTGCCTTTCTTCATTACTGCGTGCATGAACGAGACGTCCTTCGCGCCCGCGGCGAAGATGCGGTCGGACGCGAAGGCGAGCTCCTCGCCGGTCATGTCGTCTACGTTGAAGTCGAGTTCGCAGATCGTCCCGTCCGCGGCAGGCTGCGCGAGCTTCTCGCCGAGCGTCGCGCGCACGACGTTCGCGCGCGGGAAGTCCTTGCGCCCTGCGCCGAATCCGACCGCCTCTGATTTCATGAGCGGCTGCGGACCGAACGACGTCGCGAACGTCTTCAGTAGCGCGGCGCCTGTCGGAGTGCAGAGTTCGCCGGCGATCTCGCCGTCCGAATACGACGGCACGCCCTGGAGGAGAAACGCCGTCGCCGGCGCGGGGACGGAAAGCGTTCCGTGCGCGCATTCGACAGTACCGGAGCCGACGTTCACCGGCGAGGCGACGACCTCGTCCGGCGCGAGAGCGTTCATCAGGTGGCAGAACGCCGCGATGTCCGCGACCGCGTCGAGCGCACCTACTTCGTGGAAGTGTATCTCCCCCACGGGTCGTCCGTGCGCGCGCGATTCCGCCGCGGCGATCGCCTCGTAGACCTTTGCGACGTCGGCCTTAGGCTTTGCCTCGAGTCGGAGTTTCCCGACGAGCGCGAGGATGTCCGCAAGCGAATGGTGCTCGTGGTGGTGATGGTGCCCGTGTTCGTGGTGATGGTGGTGAGCGCCTTCCTCCTCGCCGTGGACGCGGACGGAAAGATGGGTGGCCGCGATGCCGCATTTGCAGAGCGTCTCGCGAGCGAACTCCACGCCGGGGATTCCGATCGCGTTGAGTTCCGCGAGCGCGGAGTCCTTGTCGGGCATAAGCTCGAGGAGCGCGCCGGAGAGCATGTCTCCCGCAGCGCCCATCTGGCAGTCTATGTAAAGCGTCTTCATTGCGATCCCTTCAGGTGGTTGATGCGGCTTGCGAGGAAGCCGGCGCCGAATCCGTTGTCGATGTTGACTACGCTGATTCCGGCGGCGCAAGAGTTGAGCATGGCGAGAAGGGCGACCGCTCCGCCGAAGGACGCGCCGTATCCGACGCTCGTCGGAACCGCGATCACCGGCGCCTCGACGAGTCCGCCGATCACGCTCGGGAGCGCTCCCTCCATTCCCGCGACCGCGACCACCACGCGCGCGGCGCGGAGCTCGTCCGTGCAGGCGAGGAGTCTGTGGAGCCCCGCGACACCGACGTCGTACAGGCGCACCACCTTGTTGCCCAAGGCCTCCGCGACGAGCGCGGCCTCCTCCGCGACCGGAATGTCGCTCGTCCCTCCGGTCGCGACGGCGATGGTGCCGATGCCGTCGCACGGCCTGTTTCCGCCGAGGCGTCCGAGGCGCGCCTCGGGGAAGTACGCGAAGTCCTCGCCGAGGGACTGCGCGACGGCCTTCGCCTTCTCGGCGTCGATGCGCGTGACGAGGGCGGGGAGCTGTCCGTGGTCCCTGAGGGACGCGAGGATCGCGGCGATCTGCTCCGCGGTCTTTCCCTCGCCGTACACGACTTCCGCCGTTCCCTGGCGGGAGCGGCGCTGCAGGTCGACGCGCGCGAATCCGAGGTCGTCTATGTCGGCTTTGCCGTTCACGCCCGGCCCTCCTTCGCAGAGGACGCTTCGTCCGGCAAAGTCGCGTTCATGCTGCCGGTGCGGTATCCCGCAAGGTCGAGCGACACGAATCGGAAGCCGAATCCCTTGAACGCGGAGACGATCTCCTGACGCATCGCCAGCGCGCGCCCGAACGATTCGGGCGGTATCTCGATGCGCGCAAGGTCGCCGTGGGAGCGGACCCTGACCTGCGAGAAGTCCGCCCCGGAGTCGAGCAGGAACTGCTCCGCCCGGTCGACGCGGCTGAGCTTCTCGGCGGTGATGCGCTCGCCGTAGGGGAAGCGCGAGGCGAGACAGGCGAAGCTCTGCTTGCGCCAGGTCGGCAGGCCCATTCCGCGCGACAGTTCGCGTATGTCGGACTTGGTGAGTCCGGCGTCGTGGAGAGGACTCTTCACGCCAAACTCCCTTATCGCGCGACGCCCCGGCCTGTAGTCTCCGTCATCGTCGGCGTTCGAGCCTTCCAGCACGGCGTCGTAGCCGTTCGCGCGGGCGAAGGCGGTGATTTTCCCGAAAAGCTCGCGCTTGCACAGATAGCACCTGTCCGGCGGGTTCTCGCAGAATCCCGGAATCGACAGCTCCTCGCTGTCCATGATTTCATGCCGTATGCCTTCGCTCCGGCAGAACTCGGCGGCGGCGTCAAGCTCTCTCGCCGGGAAAGAGCACGACCGCGCCGTGACAGCCGCCACACGCCCCTTGAGAACGTCGCCGGCGACCTTCAGGAGGAACGTCGAATCGACGCCGCCCGAGAACGCGACGACGGCGGAACCCATCTGCGAAAGGATCCGCTTCAGGACCTCGTACCTGTCAAGCGGCTGCGGCATGAATTCTGCGCGAAAGGGAGAGGACTCCGAAGACGGCGAGTCCCGCGGCGAGGACTATCGCTCCGAGAACGGCGTCGTGGGCCGAGAGGTCGAAGAGCGGCTCTCCCTCCATCGCGCCTGCGACGCAGTCGACGGACCACATCAGCGCCGCGCCCCAGAACATGAGCATCGTCGTGAACACCGCGCCGTTGGGGCGCCCGGCCTTCTTCGCCGCGAAGTGCCAGGCCGTGAACGCGACCGCGGCCGCGATCGTCATGAGCTCACACATGGGCGGGCCTTGCCTTCTTTTCGGAGCGGACCGAGAACGCGACCATCGCGGCCCAGACGGCGACGAGGAGGACTGTCATGGCGACGCCGCGCGTGGCCATCTCGTGGAGCATCTCGCCCACGGCCTCGGGTCCCTCCTTCGCCGCGGTGAGGAAGGGCGGGGTGAAGATGATCTCGCCGTGGTAGACGTGTTCGATGGCGAGGAGGAAGCTGCCGCCGAACATCATC
>JAFPDR010000193.1 GCA_017389885.1 Kiritimatiellia bacterium | reverse complement strand
CGCCTTGTTCAGCGGCGAGCAATATAATACCAAACAGACCTGATTGCCACAGTAGATTGCCACAGTAGGTTTTCCTTGTCATAGCGGCGCGACCCTTTCGATTCGCCGCCTGCCCCCTTCAAACGCACGGTGTGCCACTCGGCTCGGCTGATCAGGCGCTGGCACCGATTGGTAAGATTTATCCTGCAAGGTCTCATGACGAACAGTATATCATAAACTCCCGCTACTGTGGTGATTTACTGTGGTAACCATGTCCCTGTAGCCTCCGGGCGTTTGTCAGATGGGCGAGGGGCAATTCATGTCGCGCATTACATGCCATCTGACGTGCGGTCTCAAGTAGGGCACAACCGGCTGTCACAGTTCCATCGTCGCGACAACGGGGTAGTGGTCGCTTGGATAGAGCCTCTTCCCCGGACGGGCGTCCGCGACAGTGGCGTAGTCGAGCACCCTCGCGCCGCGCGTGGCGTAGATGTAGTCGATCCTGCACTCCCTTTCGGGGGCATTCCTCGCTTCCGGAGATTCCTTGAGCGCGTCGAGCGTGGAAGGCTCCGCGTCGCGCCACTTCCATCCGTTGAATGTGCGCCACGGTCCCCTCGGCGGCGTTTCGCTTTCGTAGAGCGCGTTGACGAGCATCTTCGAGACCGCAGCGGCGGGCGCCTCGGTCTCGCGGCAGTTGTGGTCTCCCGTGAAGATGATGGGTGCGCCATCGCCAAATGCCTTCATGCGCTCGATGATGAGCAGCATCCCCTTCTCGCGCGCCTCGGCGCTCACGTGGTCCGTGTGCGTGTTCGCGAAGCAGAGGCGCCGACCCGTCGCCTTGTCTCGCAGCACGAGGTACGAGCAGACGCGCGGACACGCCGCGCCCCAACCCACCACGCCCGGCGCATCCGGCGTCCCAGACAACCAGAAGGTCCCCGCCTTCTCCGCATCGAAGCGGTCTTTGCGGTAGAACACGGGCGACGCCTCGTCGCTTACGCGGTCTGCCGCGCGGTGGTCGCCGACGAACTCGAACTCGGAAAGTCGCTCGCGCAGGAACGCGGCCTGCTCCGGCCGGACTTCCTGTGCGCCGAACACGTCGAGGTCGAGTTTCCGTATGAGCGCCACCAGATCGGCGCGACGCTCCTCCCAGGCGTTCTCCGTGCCGACGTCACCGGTTGTGAACCGGATGTTGTACGAGCCGACGCGGAGCCGGCAGCGGGCCTTCACCTCGACGACGACGGGAACGATCCTCCTCTTTCCGTCCGCCGCCGCGCCAAGCGCGACAGCCTCCCCCGGCTTCTTGGCAATCAGCCCCCGCTCCGGCGAGATCTGCGCCACGTCGTTGTAGTATCTGAAGAAGCTCTGGTACTGGTTTAGCGGATTGCGCTCCTTGAGCACCCGGTCCGCGTCATGGCATCCCCACTCCGCCCCGTCCAGCTTCACCGCTTCGCCCGCGACGAGGTGCAACGGCGCAAGGCGCACGGTCCGGTCGGCGCCGCCGCCGATGCGCGTAAAGTGCAGGGCGTTGTTCCTGCGGTCGATGTGGATGGCGTCGAACGTCTGCTCGAAGATCGTGCCCTTCTCCTTCTTCGGGAGGCCTGCGCACCACGGCGAAGAACCGACGATGTAGTCGCTGTACGCGGCGTCGCACGGCTCTGTGATGTGCCAGAGCCCGTTCCTGTATGTCTGCCGCTCGGCATGTTCGTGCCCGGTGAGACTGCAGAGGATGCGCCCCTGCGCGGAAGAGAAGTCGAACTTCCTGCCGCCGACCGTCGCCACGCCGCGCGACTGGTACGCCTCAAGGAGCGAGCGCCACGGAGCGAACGTCTGCGGAACTCCGCTTTCGCCGCTGACGATTTCGGCAACCGGAATATGATGCATCACCACGGCGCACCATCCGGCAGGGAGCGTCATCAGCGCGTTTTCCGCAAGCCACATGAGCTGCCGTTCGCCCATGCCGTACTTGACCGCCCAGTAGGTGCGGTCCGTGCGGATGGAGTCCGTCGTGTCCGCCACGATGTAGCGAACGCCCGTTCCGGGCGAGTCGAACCAGTAGTAGCATCCTTCGGGGTCGTCGGGATTCGTCACGACCTTTTCCCTCACGGCGGCGGTGTCCATCAGGACGTCTCGCGCAGCCTTGCCGGAGAGCGTCCATCCATCCGGCGAGTTCGGCTTGTCGCGTATCGTGAAGTCGTGGTTGCCCTTCGCCGGATAGAAATCGCCGCCCGCGCGCTCCACGGCCTCCACCCATTCGCGGCGGTACGCGGCGATCGTGCGCTCGACGGACTCCCTCCCGCCGAACGCCTCAGGCAGGTCACCGCCGCAGAGGACTTTCTTGACGCGCGTCTCGGCTACAAGTTTTGCGAGAATCCTTCCTGACATGCATCGGTTCGCCGGAATGTGAAGGTCGGTGACAAAGAAAAATGCGTCGTCGCACGTCTTCGAAAGTGCGTTTAACCGAGCGGCGACACTGGCGAGGTAGTCGCCGTAGTAGGCGGGCAGTCCTTCGCCTGCGGCCCAAATCCGCCAGTCGGCACACGTCATCGCCGCACCGACAATGCCTAGTTTGAGAAATCCGCGTCGTGAGAGTGCGCCGTCGGCAACCTTCATTGTCCGTTCCTTCCTTTGAGTCCGTTCAACAACACCCTCTTGCGCGGCGTGTCGCCCACGCGGCGGAGAGTCTCAAGCGAATCGCCGGCATACTCCACGTTCCATCCGCGCCATTCGTTGAAAGCGTGATAGCACCAGTCCCAGCCCTGCTCGTCGAAGAGTTCGATGCAGTCCTGCAGGTACCTTTCCGCGCCAGGTGCCCACGCGATCGCCGAGAACTCGCCGACGAGAATCTTCGCGTCGTGTCGCTTGGCGAAGGCCGCGACGGGCGCAAGCTTCGCGCGCAGCATTTCCTTGTTCCATCCGCGCGATTCGTCCGGCCACCTGCGCGACGGACTCCACCCGTGCACGCCCTGATGCGTGAACTCGGACGGTATGTACATGTGAACCTCGTAGATGACGTTGTCCATGGCGAGCGGCGACATGTATTCGTAGGCGGGCGCGCTGGACGACCAGTTCGCCTCCATCACGATCGTCGTTTCCAGATCGATGCGGCGTATCGCCTCGGCGGCGAGACGCTGCGCGTCCCAGTAGGAATACGGAACCTCGTGCCGGTTCTGGTGCGGCTCGTTCAGGAGGTCATAGCCGTATATTACGTCCGTGTTGTCCCTTAACCGCCGCGCTGTCCTCTCCCAGCAGGCGACATACAGGTCGAGGCACGCCTTGTCGGAAAACATCCGCATCTCGGCGTTGTCGCGCACGCTCCCCGGCGGAACATGCAGGTCGACGCAGATCATCATGCCGTACCGCCGCGCCCAGACGAGGACTTTTTCCAGCAGGTCGAGCCGTCCGTCGAGCCACTTCACGTATTCGTCGAAGTCGAGGTTCGCGTCGATCTTCTGGAAGTTGCGCGACATCTGGAACCGCCCGATCGTCCCGCCCCATTCCGCGAGCGTCTTTATGTCGTCTTCCGTCGGGTCTTGGGGAAGCATCGCTCCGCGCAGCTGTGGACGAGCGGCGACGCTAGCCGGATAGCGCACTTTGTAGCTTTGGTTCGTGCGTGGGAACTCGTAGAGCGCAAACGGCTCGACCTTGAACGACGAGACGTCGAACTCCACGCGCCCCGCCACGTTCTGCAGCCCGAGCGTAACGCCGACCTCGCCGACAGGCGTTCCTCCGAGGTCTGTCGTAAGCTCCAGCGTCGTCCAGTCGAAGTCGCCGCCTTTGTGGTCCGCCTGCGGCCAGCGGTCGGCGCCGGACGCAGGATCGCGGTAGTGGAACATGAACTTGAGCCCGAAGTAGGACTTGTCAGGTCTCCCGATTCCCCTTCCTCGCGCTCGAATCGTCGCGCGTACGCCGCCTGTCGCTCCTCCAAGGTCGAGCTTCGCGTGCGCCGCGCCGCCCGAGCGCGTTCCGCGCGTGTCGACGACGACGACATCGCCCTCGCGCGCCGCGTTGCGGCCAAGCGACCATTCCACATCGGCGGCGCAAAGCCGGAAGGCCGCCGATGCGAATGCCAACGCGAAGAAACGCCAGAGGCTCATCTCAGGATAATCACCAAGCCGTCGCGAATCGCCTCTCCGTCCGCGCCGACGGAGGTAAACGTCGTATAGGTGCCGGGCGAGGAGACAAGCTGCGGACGATACGCTTTCTTCTCCACGAAGTCCCACAGCACGACGACATCGTTCGAGAGCCGCACCGGCTTCAGGTTGCGCACGAGTTTCATGTTGCTTCCGTCCGAGTCCCCTTGATAGAGCTTCAGGTAGTAGAGGCGGGCCTTGCCGGCGTATGTCGGCGAGCCGTCCTGGTTCATGGCGAAGAGGTAGAGATTGTAGCCGGTATTGATATTGTCGCTTGGATTGATATACGTGGTGGTTTGCCCGGTCGTCCATTTTGAAACACCATCCACCGTCACTTCCTGTCTGCCGACGGACAGTTCGGACTGGACTGTATAGTCGGTGTTGATGGCGCAGGGGCTGAACGACTGGGCCTTTCCGTATCCGATGTAGAAAATGTTGTTGTTGGCTCCGTTGTGTATCAGGTAGAATCGTGAATCCCCGGTGCGCGAATCCAGAAATCCTTTGTCGGCCTTCTCCTTGAACTGCAACTTCAAGTCCGCCTTGGTGCCGGACTTGCCGGTGATGCCGGTATCGACGAAGATCGTGCCGTCGGACTCGACATAATCGACGAAACAGACCGGCTTTTCCTCACCGGTGAAGACGACCGGGCCGGCCTTTGACTCGGGGATGTCGGGCGACGGGCGGAAGACTCTTTTTGAAACCGCGTCGTAGAGCATGGCCTTGCTCTGGTAGATGCAGGGCCTGAAGTCGCGGACGAGTGCGCCGTCCTGCCAGATTTCGAGCCCGTAGCAGCGGGCGGCGGAGCGGTAGCGCGAACCGGTGGAGAAGACGTGGAGGTTGCGGCCCGTATCGTAGTTTCGGTCGTTGGAGAGCGCCCAGACCTGCGTTCCGTCGAGTTCGATGTTCTGCTCGCCGTCCATGAACGAGGCGTCGAACGAGTGTTTTTCCAGCGGCGTTTTCGCATAGACGTCCGCACTGTCATCCT
>JAFPDR010000192.1 GCA_017389885.1 Kiritimatiellia bacterium | reverse complement strand
TCTATCCTACTCCTAATATTATATACGTCACTCATTGAACAGGGCGAATCTTATCAAATGACACTTTTTGATGGAATATTCTATACCGGCTGAGACGCGACGAGGTCGCAGAGACGGTCGACGGAAGGATCGTCGGTGAGCTCGTGCAGGAAGCGGCGGCGGAACTCGAGGTGCCCGCGTTCGCGGCAGATGCGCCGCGCTGTCGCGTAGTGAAGGCCCGACAGCATCCATCCCACCTGGATGAGGACGAAGTCGGCGAGGGACTTGATCTCCTGGTAGTCGACCGGGAGCCTCTTCGCGATGCAGTCCACCACTGCCGGACTCGGCGCGGCGTCCGTGCGGAGGTTCCAGAACGCGCGCGAGTCGCTGCGCCAGTCGGTGTGCTCTATCTGGTCCTCAAGCACGCGGAAGATGTCGAGCTTGTCCGCGTCGCGCACCGTGTGCGAGCACGCCTCGGTGAGCGCGTCGAGTCCGTCGGGAATCTCGCGCCTGTTGTGGTACAGGACCGCCTTCAGCACGGCATCGCGCGTCGCCGCGTCCGGACAGACCCCGTCGAGCCATCCCTTCTCCTTCACGATGTCGTGCGAGAAGACCGCGTGGTCGACGGACTCCGAGTCGCGGAAGGTGTTGTACAGCTTCAGCTGCTCGTAGCGTCCGGTGTCGTGCAGCAGCGCCGCCGCGAGCGCGGCCTCGCGCGTCGCCGCGTCGAAGCGCTCGCCGTCAGCAATCGCCTCGGCGTTCTTCACGACGAAGCCGGTGTGTATGCGCTTGAGGCGCATCATCTTCGGGAGTTCGCCCGAGGAGTCCCTGTACGTGTCGACGTAGGCGTCGTAGAGTTTCGTCAGTTCTGCGAGCATGGTCATTTCCCCTTCTCTGACGGAACGACGCTGACCGCGCCAGTCCCCTTGCGGGGGGCGTCCGAGCCGACCTTCCGCATGTCTATCTTCGACGACGGCGTGAGCCTGTTGACGAAATGCCTCTTCGAGCTTTCATCCGCGAGGACGAAGTACCAGACGGCGAACGCCGCCGCGCAGAGGAGCGCGGCGAGCAGCACGAGACGCAGGACGAAGGACCCCGCCTTCGAGGGTTCGCGCCGTCTGCGCGCGCCCGATTCGCTCAGGGAGACGGGGGTGATCCCGCGCCTGCGCAGCTCCGAGTATACGGCGTTGCGGTCCGAGACCTCCACCGTCGTTTCGGCCATCTTTCCGTCGGCCGTCCTGTACGCGACATCGAACTTCATACGAGCTTTATCCCCTTCCATCTGCCTCTATACCACCGCACGAGCGTCCCCGCGCAGATCACCACGACGTACACGACCATCGTGCACCAAAGCGCGGTCATCGTGTTGTGCCACTCCGCGACCGCCCACACGAGCGGGAGCCAGAAGCCGAACGCCGCGGCGACCATCCACCACATGACGAACTTCGTGTCCCCCGCGCCCTTGAGCGCGCCGGAGACTATTACGTCCGCCGCGTCGAACATCTGCCACGCGGCCATGAGGAGGAACAGCTCGAAGCCGAGGGAATAGAACGCCTCGGAATCCGCTTCCCCAGAGGCGAAGAGCGACAGTATGGGACGGCAGAAGACGACGGCGAGGAGCGAGAGGAGCGCGACGAGCGCGAGCCCCATGCGGAGCGTCCGCATCGCGTCGCGATGCGCCGCCGCGCTGTCTCCGCGCCCCTGCGCCTGCCCGACGAGCGTAGCTGCGCACACGGCGAACCCCTCCATCGGGGCGAAGAGGAAGTAGTTGACCTTGAAGCAAGCGTTCGAGACCGCGAACTCCTGGTCGCCGATGCGTCCGGTCACGAACACGAAGACCGTGAAGGAAAGTATGTTGAGCGCGGAATAGGCGCCGCTCGGGACGCCGTACCGAAGGACCTTGCCGACGAGCGGCCACAGGCGCGGCGCATCCGCCGCGCCGTCCTCGGGAAGAGCGCGCAGGTCGCGCTCGGCGAACCACCCGAGGATGCCCCACTGGACGAACATCGCGGCGACCGTCGCGTACGCGGCTCCCGCCATGCCGAGGCGGGGGCATCCGAAGAGTCCGAAAATGAGGATCGGATCGAGCGCGATGTTCGCTGCGTTTCCGAGAACGTTGACCCAGAATACTATGCGCGTCCTGCCTCGTCCGGTGAAGTAGGACGACGCGGCCATCTGTCCGCACAGCGCGACCGCGCCGAACGAGACGATGGAATAGTACGAGGACGCGCGCTCCACCACGGCCGCGTTCCCGGACATGAACGGCGCGACCTGGAGTCCGAGCGGGACGATGGCGACGGCAAGGAGTCCGGCGGCGAGCGTTATGACAAGACCCGCGCGGTAGCTCGTCCTCATGCCGTCCGAACCGCCCGCGCCGTGGTACTGCGCGACGAACGTCCCGGAATACGCGACGACGGACTGGAAGAAGCCCATCACCAGCACCGCGAGCATCGACGCCGGAAGCGACGCCTCGAGGCTCTCTATCGACTCGCGCGCGAGGAAAACCCCGTCCACGAACTGCAGGACGGCGTTGTTCAGCATCCCGAGCGCCAGCGGCCACACGAGCTTCGCGATGTCGAAGTATGGCCTCAGGTTCATCCGTCCTTCCCCTGCGCTTCCTGGAGCGACGCGAGGAACGCCTTTGCGTCGGCCGGACGGTACGCGTTCAGCACCGCCTCCGCGACGACCGTCCCCCCGTCGCGCACGGTGCATTCGAAGCTTGCGGACTCCGTGTCGCTGAAGACGTCCTTCGCCGTCACCTCGTACGCCTTCCCGACCTCGAACGAGGGCACGTGAAGCTTCATCCTCCTCGTCCCGAGGAGGAATCCGATCCGCGCCGGAAGCGTCGAGCCCGAAATCCTGTCGGACACGCCCGCAAGCGCCGCGGCGGCCTGCGCCATCAGCTCGATGGCCGCCCAGTTCTCGCTCCACTCCTTGCGTATCGTGGCTCGCGCGACGAGGGATCGGTCTTCTTCGTCGACGGACACGATCTCGTCAAGGAGCATCATCGGAGGACGATGCGGGAGGACGTCCTCAACCCGATATGACGACGCTGGCATTGGAACCTCCGAAGGCGAAGCTGTTTGAAAGAGCGGCGCGGCACTTCCCCGCGCGCACGAGCAGGCAGCAGACCGCGGCCTCCACCGCGCCAGCTGCGCCGAGGCAGTGGCCGGTGAGCGACTTGGTCGACTCGCAGCGCGGCGGATGCGCCGCGTGCGCGAAGACGCGCCCAACCGCCTTCATCTCCATGTCGTCGTTCGCGCGCGTGCCTGTTCCGTGCAGGTTGACGTAGTCGATGTCCGAAGGCGAAAGCCCAGCGTCCGCAAGCGCCTCGCGCATGGATATCTCCGCGCCTGTCCCCTCCGGATCTGGCGAAGTCGCGTGGTACGCGTCCGAGCTCTCGCCGACGCCGGCGAGGAATACGTCCGCCCCCTCGCGCTCCCTTTCGAGCGCAAAGAGCGCGACGCCTTCGCCGAGGTTGATTCCGTCGCGGTCAGGGGCGAGCGGACGGCACCGCCCCTCGCTGAGCGCGCCGAGCGCGTGGAAGCCGTTCATGGCGAATCGGCAGCGTCCGTCTACGCCTCCCGTCACCACCGCGTCGCATGCGCCGCGCTCGATTAGCCGGCGCGCGGCGGCGAACGCCTTCGCGGAACTTGAGCAAGCCGTGGAAATCGTGTATGCCGGGCCTTTCAATCCGAGGAAATCCTTCAGGAACAGCGCAGGTGTGCCCAGCTCGAGCGCGGAGAAGTCGAATTCCTCGGGCTTCTCGCCGCAGTCAAGCCAGCGGTCGATGAAATTCTCCGCCTCGTCCACGCCCGTGTTGCTTGCGCCAAGGACGACTCCTATCCTGTCCGCCCCGTACTTCGACACGAGCGCGGCAAATGCGCCGCGCGACTCCTCGACGGCAAGCTTCAGGAGCGCGTTCGTGCGAAGGCCGAGCCCGGCGCCGTCTGCGGACGGAAGCTCGCCGGGGACGCACCCGAACCAAATCGCGCGGCCGGGTATGTCGCCGGA
>JAFPDR010000001.1 GCA_017389885.1 Kiritimatiellia bacterium | reverse complement strand
GTGGCAGTTCCCGCGGATGTCGAGAGGGGCAGTCACCGCATCCCAGAGCCCGAGGAACGCGACGGGCGGCGAAGGCCTGCATCCGGCGCGCCCGGCAAGCTCCGCTGCGGCACCACTGCCGCCCTTCACGTACGCCTCGGCGATCTCCTTCGATAGGTCGACCTCGCGCGGGATGCCGATCTCAGAGAGAAGCCAGCTGAGGACGTGCGCGCTGTACGCGCCGCGGCTGAAGCCGAAGAGCCACACCTGCGCATCGCCGTCCTCCGGCTCCATGTTCGCGACGCGCGTCGCGAGCCAGTCGTAGGAGTGCCCGATGGCGCGCGCGAGGTCGGACGCGAACGCGCCGCCAGTGAGCTTCACGTCGGGCGAGGTGCCGGGTCCGCGCTCGTAGTTCGCGCGCGTCACGTACTCCACGTCGCCTCCGTCGATCACATAGGGGCGTCCCTGCACGATCGCGTCGTGCAGGCGGCGCACGTTCGTCCCGCTCTCGTAGTCGTTCCAGGTTCCGTCGATCATCGCGACGAGGTTGAGCTTCTTCATATGTCCTTCCCTCCGCATCAGAGGTCTATCGGCGCCGCGGCGGATGCGCCGCGCTCGTCGGGAATCGCCTCGTAGCACTCCACATGCACCGGCACGCAGACCCCGAGCGTCAGCCAGGAGACGGGCACGGACCACCAGCTGCCGGTTATCTCCACGCGGCGGAAGCCGTGCGTGTTCACCTTGCCGTCCGCGGAAGGCGCGAGCCGGCAGCGCTCCTCGGGGCTGTCGCCCCACCATCCGCCGCCCCATACGGTGTGGCAGAACCATTCGCTCGCGACGGGACGCGAGTCCTTGTCCCCGTGCGAGTCGAGCTTTATCGAATAGCATCCGGCCTGTCCGAGCAGCGCCAGCGCGGCGACCGCCGCCTTTGCAGTGATCTTCTCCATAGGGGGAATTATACCATTTTTATCGCCGCCGCGCCGCGCGCGGAGCGCGGTGGTTGTCCCATCTGGAGTCGAACCAGAACTCTAGGTATCAAAAACCCGTGTGCAGCCGCTACACCATGGGACAGTCTGCGTGTCTTGGATATTATACCATAATCAGCACGACTGCGGTGCGAGCCGGCAGGTAGAGCCGTATCTGCTGCACGAGCTCGTCGCGCCAGGGGACAAGCGCCGGGCCGTACTTCGCGCCGCGTCCGATGCGGCCCTGTCCGCCGAAGCGGACCTCGTCCGTGTCGAAGAGATGCTTCCACTCCGTCGCGGGCGGCACGAGGATTCCGTATCCCTCGAACGACTTCGTCGGGTTGAAGTTGAACGCGAAGAGGTACTTGCCGCGCTTGAACGCGAGCACCTTGTCCGGCTCGTTCGCCACGAGCTCCACCGGCTCGCCGCGCATCTTCCGGACGCATTTCAGCATCTCCTCGTCGAAGTCGGCGAGCGGCTTGAAGCGCAGGTTCGGGTCGTCCCTCAGAGACCACTGCCTGCGGGCGTGGTGGTAGCTCCAGCCGTTGTCCTCGCGCGGGAAGTCGATCCACTCGGGATGCCCGAACTCGTTGCCCATGAAGTTGAGGTACGCGCCGCCGTTGAGCGCCGCGGTCGCGAGGCGCGCCATCTTGTGGAGCGCGATCGCGCGGTCCACCTCGAGGCCGTGCTGGTCCTTCCCCATACCCCAGTAGATCGCGGCGTCCGCGAGCTGGAAGAAGAACGTCTTGCCGCCGACGAGCGCCTGGTCGTGCGACTCGACGTACGAGACGACCTTCTCCTCCGCGCGCCTGTTCGTGAGCTCGTAGTATATCCCGCCCATCGGCCAGTCGTCGTCGCGCACCTTCTCGGCGAGGCGGAACCAGAAGTCGGGCTCGCCCATCGCCATGCGGTAGTCGAAGCCTATGCCGAAGTCCTTCGCCGGCGCGGCGACGCCTGGCATGCCGGACACGTCCTCTGCGATCGTGATCGCGCCGGGGTGCGACTCGTGGATCACGCGGTTCGCCATCTGCAGGTAAGCCCACGCATCGTCGTCCACGGAACCGTTGAAGTACATGCCGTAGTTGGTGAATGCGTCGCCGAGTCCGTGGTCCCAGAAGAGCATGGACGTCACGCCGTCGAAGCGGTATCCGTCGAAGCGGTACTCGTCCAGCCAGAACCTGCAGTTCGACAGGAGGAAGTGGAGCACCCCCGTCTTGCCGTAGTCGAAGCAGCGGCTGTCCCACGCGCGGTGCCACCCCTTCGCGCCGGAGTGGAAGTACTGGTAGTCCGTGCCGTCGAACATGGAGAGCCCGTCGCGCTCGTTCTTCACGGCGTGCGAGTGGACGAGGTCCATGATGACCCTGAGCCCCATCCCGTGCGCCGCGTCGACGAGCGACTTGAGGTCGTCGGGCGTGCCGAAGCGCGAGGAAGCGGCGAAGAAGCTGGAGACGTGGTAGCCGAAGGAGCCGTAGTACGGATGCTCCATGATCGCCATGAGCTGCACCGTGTCGTATCCGGCCTTCTTGACGCGCGGCAGCACCTCGTCGCGGAACTCCGCGTAGGTGTGGACCCTCTCCTCCTCGCCGCCCATGCCGACGTGGGCCTCGTAGATGAACGGACTGCCCGACGCCTTCGGCGATTCGTGCCGCCACTTGTACTTAGACTCGTACACCTGCGCGCAGAAGAGCTTCGTCTCCGGATCCTGCACCACGTAGCGCGCGTACGCCGGGATGCGCTCGCCGCGTCCGCCGGCCCAGCGCATCTCGAGCCTGTAGTTGTCTCCGGCCTTTATCGCCTTCGCGGGCAGCTTCAGCTCCCAGACGTCCGAGCCGGGGATGCGCATGCACTCGTACAGGCGGTTCGTGCGCCACTTCGAGAAGTCTCCGACAAGCCACATCGAGGTGGCGTTCGGGGCCCACTCGCGGAAGACCCACCCGCGGCGCGTCCTGTGGAGTCCGTAGTATTCGTGCGCCGCGGCCCAGTCGGCGAGGGGCGTCTTCCCTCCCGTCAGCTGGTTAGCGCGGGCGTATGCGTTCATCGCCCTTCCGCGTATCGCCTCCTCGAAAGGCCTAAGGTATTCGTCGTCGAGCAGCTTTGCCATTTACACCTCCCCGGCCGTGTCGGCCGTCATGCCCATATTCTACCAAAAGCGCGCGCCGCGGCGCAACTGCCGCGGAAGCGCTCAGCGGGGGCTTCCCCACTCGATCCTGCGCACGGAGCCGTCGGGCATGCGAAACGAGCCTCTCGCCCATTCGACGCCGGGAACCGGCTTCGGGTCGACAGCGACTCGTCCGTCCTCCCCCTTGTTTTCGATGTTGTCTTTTCCGGAAAAATCGAAATGCGCACCTTGAGCGAGTCCCTGCCGCGCGCCTCGAAGACGCGGTAGCGTCCGTTGCGGTTGCTGACGGGCGCATCCATGTCGACTATCTCGCCGTCCGTCGAATAGCGGCAGGTCCAGCCTTTGTAGCTGACCGAAAGAGCCC
>JAFPDR010000191.1 GCA_017389885.1 Kiritimatiellia bacterium | reverse complement strand
GCACCGCGAGCGTGCGGCACTTCCTCCCCGCGACGTCAACGACCTTCGACGCGTCCTTCGGACTGTCCGCGAAGCGATGGTCCGCCTTCGTGCAGTCGATCTCGTCGACAACCTTCACCTCTCCGAACGGCTGCAGCGTGAGCGCCGCGGCCACGATAGATGCGAGCATTGTCATTTTCCCGTTCCCTCCTTGGCTTGCCCTTTGTTCACCAGTTGCTTGCGAAATTCATTTGATAATATTATATCAAAAATCCGCGAAACCTGCACCGCCGGGCGAAGGGGGAATTTGGTATAATACCCGCCGAAATGAACGCAAGACTCAAGACTACGCTCAAGGCATGGCCGGTGGTCACGGCCGCGACCGTCGCCGTATGCTATCTCACGAAGACGGCGGCAGAGCTGTGCGGAATCGAGCTCCCCGACCAGGAAAACATCACGGTCGTGAAGCAGTTAGTCGAGCACATGTTCGACTCCACGAGGCATTTCTACGCCTGCATGCGGCTCTTCGCGACCGTGCTCTTCGTGATGCCGGCGATAGAGGAGTTCGTTTTCCGCTATCTGCTCTTCCGGCTGCCGACGAGGGCTATGGGCGCCAGTCTTTCCGACCTGCGCGTGGCCGCAGCGGTCGCGGCAATCTCATCCGCCCTCTTCTCGGCTGCGCACTACTTGGCGCAGCCTTTTCCGGACGCGGCGTTCATCGCGCTGTTCTTCTTCGGATTCGCCCAGTGCTGGCTCTACATGAAGACGGACCGCATCTGGTGCACGATGCTGAACCACTGCCTGTTCAACCTGGCGAACCTCGTGCTGGCCATCGTCTCGATCTACGTCTGATCCGCCTCAGCGCCGCGGCTCACCGAGGCGAGGATGGACTTCAGCTCGGCCAGGGTGAAGGGCTTCGAGAGGAATCCGCTGTAGGGGCGTCCACCGAAGATCTTCATGACCTCCTCCTCCTTCGAGCCGGACGTCATGACGACGGGGATTGCCGGCGCGGACAGGCGGAGCGCCTCGAAGAGCCTCACCACGTCGATACCGCCGAGGTGGGCGTCCAGAAGCACCGTGCCTATGCCTGAGGCCGCGCGGCGCATTACGCTCATCGCCTCGCTGCGGTCGCGCGCGCAGTGGACCTTCACCCCGAGAGCCTTGAGGAGCATGGACACCGTCTTCAGTATCGCCTCGTCGTCGTCAACGACGAGGACCTCGTCCGGAAGCTCTCCGCCGCGCGTCTCCTTCGCCTCCTCCGCGCGCTGCGCCTGCGACTGCGGCAGCTTCGACTTCGGGAGGTAGATGGAGAACGTAGTCCCCTTTTCGATCTCGCTGTCGACCTTGAGGCCGCCGCCGTGCGTCTCGACGATCGTGCGGACGATCGCGAGGCCGAGGCCGCGGCCCATCTCCTTCGAGGAGACGTAGGGGTCGAACAGCCTCGGCAGGACGTCCGGCGAAATCCCCGGCCCGTCGTCCGATATCTTGAAGAGCACTCCGGGGCCAGTGGTCAGAGGACCGTTCGACATGAATCCGACGGACGCCTCGGCCGTCATCTCGAACGCCTCCGCCGTGAGCGTGATGTGCCCTGGCCTGCTCCCGAGCGCCTCCCCCGCGTTCTTGACGATGTTGAAGAACACCTTCCAGAACCTGTTCGGGTCCGCGTCCACGTCCGGCAGGTCCTTCCCCACGGAAACCTGCACAACGACGTTCTTCCCGACGGTCCTCGCCAGTATCGTCTGCACGTCGCTCACGAGGAACTCGGACGACAGCCTCACGAGCGAGACCTGGCCGTCGCCCGCGAACTCGATGAGCTCCCTCATCATCTTGACGCCGCGCCGCGCCGCGTCCCTCACGACCTCGGTCTCTGCGTTCTCGCCCCTCGTGGCGGAAACGGAGTCCACCGTGCCGAGTATCACCGCGAGCACGTTGTTGACGTCGTGCGCTATGCCGGCGGCGAACATGGTGAGCGACTCGCGCTTGAGGACGTCGAGAGCGCGCGCCTCTGCTGCAATGCGGAGGTTGTGCTCCGCGACCTCGCTCGTGACGTCGCGCACGATCGCGAGCGCGAACACGTCGTCCATCTTTGCGAGCCGCACCTCGAAGTGGCGAGGATGTCCGTCCGCGGAGCCTTCCGCCCTCGACAGGACCTCGAGGTGGCGGGCGACCACGGAGCCAGACGAGAAGACGGACTCCACGGCGCGCGTGAAGTCGGCGGAGGTGCCCTCGCCGAAGACCTCGGCCTGCAGCGGCTCGCCCGTCTTGAAGCCGACGAGCGGAGGAGTGCCCTCGGGCTGCTTCGTCACCGAGACGAGCCTTCCGCGCCTGTCGAAGACCGCCATCGCGTCCGGCACCCCGTCGATCAGCGCGCGGTGGCGCGCCTCCACCTGCGCGACCTCGACGGCGCGCGAGCTTATCGTCTCGAGCATGCGGTTGACGGACAGCGCGAGCATCGCGAACTCGTCCTTGCCCTCCCATTCGAGGTACGGGCAGTCTATGCTGCGGTGGTTCTCGCCGAGGCGGCGGATCGCCTCCGTCATCTTCGTGAGCGGATTCAGCAGCACGTAGCTCTGGAACCAGAAGACGGGGAGTATGATGAGGATGCCGGCCACGGCGATGAAGAACGTGAGGCGTCCGAGCGCGGACCTGGTGACGGCGGAGAGCGAGGCCGGGAGCGACACCGTTATCATCGACACCGCGTTGCCCGCGATGTCGCGCACCGCGAACACTGCCTCGAACGGATTCGGCCCGAGGTTCCAGAATCCGCCGGAGTAGAAGTTCATCGCCTCGGAGAGCATCGGCACTATGCCGAAGTCGTTCCGCCTCCCGCCCGGCGCGGAGGAGGATGACCTCGGCGCGGGCGCGACCGAGACCGCGACCTTCCTGTTTACGACGCGGACGTCCATCCCTCCGAAGCCCTCGTTCACGCGGCTCGTGAACGACGCGGAGTCGAAGGCCGCGCCGACAACGATCCATCCGCCCGCGCCTCCGCCGGCGTACGGATGCATGAACACGTAGTACGCCGAACCGCGCAGCTGCACGATGCCCATTCCGGTCCGTCCGTCCCCCCGCTGCCGGGTTGCCGCGGACCATGCCCTGAACCTCTCCGCGTACGGCGCGATGTCCGCCTCAGACACGGGAACCACACCGCCCGCCGCGCGCACAGCGCCGCAGGAGAACGTGCCGTCGGCGGAGAACGATATCAGCAGCGAGGCCGCGCCGCCCTGTTCGCCGCGCAGCACTTCGTCCGGCTTCGCGCCGGCCTCGACCTGCGAGACGAGCCTGCCGGCCTCCTTCTCGCTTTCGCGCCTCACCGCGTCGGCCTGCCTGTACGCAAGGCGCGAGATGTCGTAGCCGATCTCCTCCACCTGCTGCTCCGCCTCGCGCATGAGGTGGATTATCACGATGCGTCCGCCGACGTAGAATATGAGCAGGCTGAGGAGAATGAAAGACGCCGTCGCGAGCGAGTAGCGCGTGCGGATCGAGTGGACCGCGCGCGAGAACGCGCTCTGGTGCGCGGCCCTGTCGAGCGCCTCGGATGTCTTCGTCTTCACGCCTGCTCCTTTCCGCGGCGACCGGACGCCCCGTTACCTGTTGATTCCCTTGTGGTTCATGAACTCCCAGATGCGGCCGAGCCACGTGTAGCTGCCCGTGCCGGGAGACGCGTTGCGCTGGAAGCAGTGCGGCCTCCTGCAGAGCGTGTGCAGGTCGCTCTTTACGCCCATCCTGCGCATCTGCTCCCACGTCTTCACCGAGTTCATCGCCGCCCAGCCGTCCGCATCGCCGTGGATGAACACCATCGGACAGGTGTCAGGGTCGAACGCGAACTCGGGCGCAAGCCTCGCGGAGTCGTCGTTTCCGCCAGTCGTGTTGTGCTGGTCGAGTCCGTCCGTGAGCGCGTACGCGGGATAGATTCCGACGCCCCACTGCACGTTGCACGGAATCTTGTCGATGTCGTCGATGTTCCAGTAGGAGCGGCTCCTGGAGCTCGTCACGCCCATGAGCGTGAGGTGTCCGCCTGCGGACGAGCCCATGATGCCGATGCGGTTCGGGTCGAGCCCCTTCTCCGCCGCCTTCGAGCGGACGATCCTGATGCAGCGCTGGAGGTCCTGCCACGCCGTCGTGTGCTTCGCGAGGGGCGCCGCGGGGCGCGGCGTGCGGTACTTCATCGTGACGACCGCCATGCCCTTCTCGTTGAGGAAGCGGCGCGCGGGGGCGACTTCGAAGCCGTCGGGTCCATTGCCGTTGTAGGCCCCGCCGGAGTAGATGACCTGGATCGCCTTCGTCGTCAGGTTGGAGGGGATGTACCACTCGAGGTAGGGGACGTTCTGCTTCTCCTGGAAGTCGGGGATCCTGCCCTTGGGCCAGAGTTCCTCCTTCGCGTACTTCGCGGGGTCGTGGAAGTCCTTCGCATAGCGCTTCATCAGGTCCTCCTCCGGCGGAAGCGCGCCGAGGAAGCCCATCTGCGCGAGGAACTCGTGCGCGCGGTCGAACCAGTTGTCGTACGCCGTCGCCTTGTCGCCCTTTCCGTCCTGGCCCCAGAAACCGTGCTGGCGGTCGGCGAAGAGGTGGAGCTCGGCGGGGATCTTCCGCTTCCTGAGCTCGCGGTAGACGAGCGTCGAGGCCATCGGTGAGTACGGATCGTCCGTTCCGTGGAACATGCACATCGGCGCGGTCTTCTCGTCGAACTTGAAGATGGAGTCGAGCTTCGCGTCCACGGCCTGTCCGTTGCGCGTGTTGGGCGTTCCGATTCCGTCCGTCACCGCGTACGCGATCGCGCCGGTGATCGCCCAGTTGAGGTGGCACGGAACGTCGTCGAGTTCGTCGACCTTCTCGTAGGCGGGGGTGAGAGCGCTCGTCGCGAGAAGCGTCGCGAGGTGCGAGCCCGCGGACATCGAGATGGTGCCGATCCTCTCGGGGTCGAAGCCGCGCTTCGCCGCCTCGGAGCGGACCATCCTGACGGCGCGCTGTCCGTCCTCCCACGCGCTCTGGTGGATCGGCAGCCCCTTCGGACGCGGCGTGCGGTACACGAAGTTGACGCACTGGAAGCCGATGGCGGTGAACTTCTTCGCCCACATCTCGACCAGCCCGACGTCGCAGCAGTTGCCGTATCCGCCGCCGGAGATGAGGATCATGCAGCATCCGTTCGGCTTCGCAGGAGCCTCGCGCCAGTCGAGGTAGGGCGCAGTGTTCTTCCCCTTCTCGTTGGTCATCATCGCGACCTGGTGGTCCTGCGCGTCGGGCATCCTGCCCTCCGGCCAGATGCAAACCCGCTCGGCGAACGCCGCCCCGGCAAGGCCGACTGCGCACAGCGCCGCAAGCACCGCGCGCCGCGAACCGACAAACATCGTACTGTCCATGTCTATGTCTCCTTTTAGGTTATTATACCATAAAGACCCGCACCTGCGGGCGGAATCAGGGGAGGAGAATCTTTTCCCTGATCCTCTCCGTCAGGGCGACGGCGTTGCGGTAGTTCGACTCCCCCTCCGCGGCGATTGCGCCGCGATACGAAAGCTTCACGACGATCTCCCTCTCGCCGACGTCCCACCACGGCTGCGTCTTCCCGAGGACGGGCGGATCGTACTCTATGCGGCACGCGACGAGCGGCGCGCCGGAGGAGAGCGCGAGGCGCGCAGCGCCGCGGTTGAGGCGGTGCTCGGGAGCGTCCGGCGGAATGCGCGTGCCCTCCGGGAAGATGACGAGGTTGAGCCCCTCCTCGAGCAGGCGCGTCGAGTCCTCGAGCGCCTTCTCCGCGCCGGAGTCGTTCGGAATGAACACGGTGCGCACGACTGCGCCGAGGAAGGGATTGCGCTTCGCGGCGGCCTTCGCGATTCCGGTGGAGTCGCCGAGATGCACCATGAGTATCACCGCGTCGATGAGCGAAACGTGGTTCATCACGACTATGGCGCCGCGCAGCGCCTTCAGCGCCGCGCGGTCCTCCGCGGCGCATTCGACGCGGAAGAGATGCGTGACGCGGGCGAGGAAAACGAAGAGCCGGAAGCATGCCCTGACGGCGGCGCGCACGAGCTTCTTCGGCCATATCGGAATCGGAAGAAGCAGCGCGAACGGCAGCGCGAAGAGTCCGTAGATGACGAAAAACAGCCCCGACAGGGCGCCGCGTGCGACTCTGACGGGGGCGCGCGTCATTTCGAGGAGAGCGCGAGGCGGATGAGCGTTTCGGCGTCCTTAACCGCGGGATCGGACGCAAGGACCTTCGACACCATCTTGTTCGCGACCTCCTCGCCGAAGCCGAGCGCCGTGAGGGCGAGTATGGCGTCGCGTATGACGGGGGCCTTCGAGTCCTCCCCTCCGCGTCGCGAGGTGGCTGCGAGCGCCGCGAGCGCGCTCACCTTGTCCTTGAGCTCCACGCATATCTTCTCGGCCGTCTTCTTCCCGACGCCCTTGATGGACGAGATTCGCTTGGCGTTTCCGGACGCTATGGCGAGCGAAAGCTCCCCGATGGACGAGCCCGAGAGGATCGCGAGCGCGATCTTCGGCCCGACTCCGCTCACCTGCGTGAGCTTGAGGAACATCTCGCGCTCCTCCTTCGTCGCGAAGCCGAAGAGCATCTCGTCGTCCTCGCGCACGCAGTGCCACGCGAGGAGCTTCGCCTCTCCGCCCTCGCGCGGAAGGCGGTCGAAGGTCGACACGGGGATGAGAAGCTCGTAGCCCACCCCGCCCGCCTCGATGACGACGCGGTCAGGGCCCTTCTCGGCCAGCGTTCCCCTCACGTACGCTATCATGCGAAGAGCTTCGCGAGCTTCTCGAGCTGCGCGACCTTCTCCTTGTTCTCGGCGAGCTTGCGGCGCGCCTCCGCGACGACCGCCTCAGGCGCGTGCGCGACGAAGTTCTCGTTCGCGAGCTTCGCCTCGCTCGACTTGATGAACCCGGCGAGCTTCGCGAGCTCTCCCGCGATGCGCTTCGACTCGGCCGCCTTGTCGACAAGCCCCTCGAGCGAGAGGTAGACCGTGCCGAACTTCGTGATCTTCGACGGCATCGCGAGGTCGCTCCCCGCGGGCACGAACTCGACAGACTCGGCGCGCATCGCCTTTGCGAGGACCTTGACCTCGTCCGCAGGCAAGGGTGCGGGAGCGCCGGAGCTCCCGTCCGTTCCGCGCGCCACGGTCACCTTGACCCACGTCGCCGGCGGCACCTTGTACTCGGCCCGCAGCGCGCGGACGGCGGTGATCGCCTCGCGCTTCGCGTTGACGAACTCGTAGTTCTCCTCGGTGACGCCCCACGCCGCCTTCTCGGCGTCCGTGTAGCCCTCGGGGAACTTCTGGAGCATGATGGTCTCGCCGTCCTTGAGGAACCCGAGCTGGTGCGCGACCTCCTCGGTGACGAACGGCATGTAGGGATGAAGGAGCCTCAGCGCCTTCCAGAAGACGTCGCGGAGAATCGCGACCGACACGGCCTTGTTCGGCGAGTCCTTCACGTACTCCACGTAGCCGTCGCATATCTGCGTCCAGAAGAAGTCGTAGACCGCGAGCGCCCCGTCCTGGATGCGGTACGCCTCGAGTATCTCGCTCACCCTGCGGCATGCGAGGTCGGCGGCGTAGAGGATGTGGCGGTCGTCGGCGGAGAGGTTGGAAAGGACGGGGACTCCGGCGTCCCCGGACCCCTCCTGCGGAAAGGCCTCCATCTGCATGGATAGGAACTTCGCCGCGTTCCAGATCTTCGTCGTGAAGTTGCGTCCGATCTCGAACTTCTCCTTGTTCACCTTCGTGTCGCACTCGAGCGACGTGATGAGCGCGATGGAGAAGCGGAGCGCGTCCGCGGAGTACTGGTCGATGAGCTCGAGCGGATCGAGCGAGTTGCCCTTCGACTTCGACATCTTCGAGCCGTCCGCCGCGCGGACGATGCCGTGGATGACGATGTTCCTGAACGGCGGCTTCTTCATGAAGTGG
>JAFPDR010000190.1 GCA_017389885.1 Kiritimatiellia bacterium | reverse complement strand
TGTGGTGCGTGTTGTCGATCTTGCCGCGGTTGTTGCACTGTATCGCCGTGGACCCCTTCACGCCCATCTTCGCGTGCATCCTGTAGCTCGCGTCGTTCAGGTCGATCACCGGAACGCCCTTCTTCGCGGCGACGGACTTCACCGCGTTCGCGTATCCCTCGAGCGTCTTGCCCATGTGCTCGCCCGTCTTCTCGTCGAAGCGCCGGCGCTCGACGGGCGTCACGAGCACGACGTGCGCGCCCTTCGCGCGGATCTGGTCCACCCACAACTCGAGCCGCCGCGTGTATCCGTTCTCAGGCTCCTCGCCCTTGATTTTCTGGTCGTTGTGCCCGAACTGGATCACCACCCAGTCGTCCTTCGCGAGGTGCTCCATGATGCGCTTCAGGCGCCCCTCGCCCTCGAACGTCTTCAGCGCGAGGCCGGAGCGCGCGAAGTTCGAGACGGACCATCCCTCGCGGACGAACGCGGGGAGGATCTGGCCCCAGCTGCCCCACGGCTCCTTGTCCTGGTCGGTGACGGTGGAGTCCCCGCAGAGGTAGATCGTGCGCGCATCCGGCGCGGGCCCGACCTTAGGCTCGATCTTCTTCGCGGACCCGCCGCGCGTCATCACGAGGAGCTTGAGGTCGCGGTTGCTCCGCTCGTCGCCGCGCTTCGTCGTGTACGGACCGGGCACGCGCGCGGTGAATGTGAAGTCGACGAACTCGCCCGGCTTCGTCAGCACGCGCTGAGCGGCGAGGCGGCGTCCCTGGAACTTGACGACGTTCTCCGTCGGCTCGCGTTCGTCGCCGAGGCGGAGCGTCACGTTGTAGTTGCCGATCTCGCGGCGCTCGGACCACGCCCGCGTCTTCCACGGCGCGTCGGAGTTCGCGTAGGCGATCTCCTCCTTCGAGAAGTCGTCGGCTCGCACGATCGAGTCCGTCGGCTTGCCGTCGAAGCCGATCGGCCTGAGCGGAACATCCGCGGGGTCCTTGAAGAGCGCGGCGACGGGGAGCTTCCGCTCGCGGCACATCGTGACCGCCGCGCGCGCGAAGAAGTCCGCGCCCGTGTCGCGCGTGTGGCATCCGTCTCCGTTTCCGTTCGGGAAGCGCTCGTACTCGCCAGGGGCGATCCGCATGTAGAGCTTGAAGACCGCGTCCTGTCCGAGCTCGGCGAACTTCTCGCACGCGTACGCGTTCAGGTCGAGCACCTCGATCCCGAGCTCCTTGCCGAGCTCGCGCGTGGCGTCCATGTACGGACCGATCCCCGCCGCGGTTCCGCGCACGTGCGTAACGCCGGCGTCGTCCTTCGTGACGCCTCCGGAATGCGGGATCGACGTCGCGTAGACTATCGTCGCGCCCTTCGCCTTCACGTCGTCCGCGAAGCCCTTCATCAGCGCCTTGTAGTCCTCCTTCGTAGAGTAGCGATCCGTCTTCGCCTTGTTCGCGTCGTTGTGTCCGAACGCGACGATCACGAAGTCGCCGCGCTTGAGCTCGTCGACTATTCCCTGCCAGCGCCCCTCTGCCTTGAAGCTCTTCGCGCTGCGTCCGCCGATGGCCTTGTTGTGCAGCTTCGACGGATCCTTCATGAACCTGTACAGCGCCTGTCCCCAGCCCTGCTGCGGATACTGCCTGTCCTGGTAGTTGCACATGGTCGAGTCGCCCGCGAGGAAGAGGTCCGCCGCGAAAACCGGACCGCACGCCGCGGCCGCCGCGGCGAGGAGCGTGATCTTTCCGAGTGTCTTCATGTTGCTGCCTTTCTGTATTTTGGCGTTGTTCCATGCGGACGCGTCAGCGGGAGAGAAGCCGCACCGGACCGAGCAGTCCGGAGGGAATCGGCTTCCACTGCGAGGCGTCGAACTTCTTGTAGTTGATGTCCACCATGTTGATGTCGGTGAAGTACTTCCAGTCTACCTTGTTCAGGTCGTTCCACCTCAGGCGGTTCGCGCCGAGGTTCGTGACCTCCACCTCGAGTTCGTTCCCCTTCTCCTTCAGCACGCCCTCGGGAATCACGAAGTCGTACGGCGGCATGAACTTCACGCCGAGGTCGCGTCCGTTCAGCCGCACGCGCGCGATCTCGCGCACCTCGCCGAGGGAGATTGTCCGGTTGCCGGATTTGGATTCGGCGTCGAAACTTGTGCGGTACATCATCGTGCCGGAGAAGAACTCGTCGAACGTCTCCCATCCCGCGAGCGCGTCGAGCGTGCGAGGTTCCGGTAGCTTCGGTCCGCCGCAGACGGCGGAGACTTTCCAGGGGCCGGAAATTGGGGACGACGCCTCGTCGCGTTGTTTGGCGGATTGCACGGAAAATCCGTCGCCGATGGCGAAGATGGAGTGAAGCGGCAGTATCTCCGCGGCGCGAGTCTTCGCAATCGCACCAGAGAGCGGATCTGCCGCGGTGAACTCCTCCGCGGCGGATACGACGCGCGCGACAGAGCCGGTGTTCACGACGAAGTACGCCGTCGCGCCGTCCTTGCTCCAGCGCGTCGCGAGGAGTCCGCTCGCCGCGTCGAACGGCATAGCCCTCGCGCCCTTAACCATCTCTCTGCGTCTTTGCGTGTCTGCGTTAAAATACTCAGCGGGATCAACCACAACTGCGTACTTCTTCGCAAGCCCGGACTCGACCATCCGCGGCGAAACGTAGTCGAACGAGAAGCCGGCTTCGTAGAGCTCCTTCGCCACCTTTCCGATCGGCTCGCCGTAGAACCATCCGCTGCGGTTGTGTATGTTCATGTTCTCGACCTTGCCCTTGTGCTTGTCGCGGAAGGACCTCGGGTCCCACAAAACCGCGAGGTCGTTGTCGGGCGTCCATGTCTGGAATAGCGACTGGCAGCGCGTGACGTATGCATTGAGCGCGCCCATCTCCCGCCATATCGGGTTGCGCGGATTCATCTCCAGCGACGCGTAGAAGCACCAGCCAGGCCACGCGGCGTCGACAGGCGAGTAGCAGCATCCGTGGTAGAAGACGTGGTTCACGCCGGAAAGGAACAGCCTGTCGAGGAACGCCTTTATCTCGGCGGGATGCTCGCAGAAGTGCTCGTCGATCCAGGTGCAGCTTTCGGCGGAGACGAGCGTAGTTCCCTTCGCGTGCGCTGCGGACGAAGCGAACTTCGAAACAAGAATGTCGCGGTCTCCTTTCGCAAACATCTCAGTTTCTGGAATGTCGGCGAGCGCATAGAAGTCAAGCCAGTTAGAGGGCGCGCCGTGCGCCTCGTTGCGCGTGATGTATCCGTTCTCGCGGCACCAGTCGGTCCACACCTTGAAGCATGCGAGCTGCGCGTCGTCGATGTCCTGTCCGTTCTTCGGCTCCGCGCCATAGTATTCGTAGCTGTCGTGGTAGAACGCGCGCGGACGCGCCGCCGAACCCTTCTTCCCGAAGAACCTCTCGAACGCGGCGATGTGAATTTTCATCGCCTCGGGATCGAACGGATCGATCATGAATCCGGCTCCGCCGAGCCCCGCGCGCTTCACCTTCATGCCGGAGCTCGCCGCGTGATCCTTGTCGATCCATGGTCCGCCGAAGCACCAGCCCGAGCCCATCGTGAGGTCGATGCCGAGTCCGAACGTCTCCGCCTTCCACGCGGCGATGTTCCACGCGCCGACCCACTCCGGAGAAAGGAGTTCCTTCCACTGCGCGCGGTAGCGGTTG
>JAFPDR010000023.1 GCA_017389885.1 Kiritimatiellia bacterium | reverse complement strand
GCGGACGAGAAGGGCGAGCGCATCGTCGTGACGATCCGCGCGGACGACACGATGCAGCTGAACGGGATGTCGATGTCGCGCGAAGAGGTCATCTCGCGCGTCAAGGAACTCAACCGGGTGAAGATGAACCTCCCCGTGCTCATCTCCGGCGACCGCAGGTCGTCCCTCGGCGTTGGAATCGAGCTTCTCTCCGCTCTCAAGGCGGCGGGAGTCGAAAAGGCGAGCTTCCAGGTGAGCGGGGAGCGTGGAGCGGGGAACGGGGAATGAGGTTTTCCACGGCGATGGCGGTCTCGATAGGGCTGCACTGCGTGCTGGCCGCGGGGCTCGCCGCATATATAAAGTACGCGCCGGGTCCGACGACTCTCGCGACCCTCGACCTCTCGAGCGTCGAGCTCTCGTTCGCCGAGGAGGACGATGCGACCGCGTCCGTCGCGCCTTCGTTGCCCGCGCCTCCTCCGCTGGAGCCTCCGGTCCCGCCGGACGAGAAGCCGCCGGAGGCGGAGATGCCCGACGAGCCGCCTCCGCCCGATCCGGACGCGCCGAGCATGCCCAAGCCGGAGCCTGAGCACGAGCGGATGGAGACGCCGGAGGTTCCGCCCGAGGAGAAGCCGAAGGAGGTCGAGAAGCCGCGCGAGACGCCGCCTCCGGCGCCTCCTGCGCCGGCCGTCGCGCCGAAGCAGGCGAAGGTGGACGCCCCTCCGAAGCCGCGCAAGGCGATACGTCCGGAGTATCCGAAGGGGCCGCGCCAGCGCGGCGAGCAGGGCGACGTGGTGCTTGAGATACGCGTGACGGAATCCGGGAACGTGGACAGGGTGGAGGTCGTGTCGTCGTGCGGATTCCCCGAGCTGGACGAGGCGGCGGTGCGCGCCGCGAAGGCGGCGCGCTTCACGCCGGCGAAGTCCGGCTCCAGGTCCGTCGCCTCGACGGCCCGGCTCACCTTGACCTTCCGGCTCAAGTAGTCTATAATATCGGGCATGGAAGACTGGCTGGACTTGAACCCCGACCCCGCGCACGTCAGGCGCGAGCGCGAGAAGGCGCGCGAGCTGCGGAAGACTGACTGGTGGCGCGCGCAGATCGCGAAGGGCGTGTGCCACTACTGCCACAGGCAGGTCGGCGCGGAGAACCTCACGCTCGACCACGTGATACCCGTGTCGCGCGGCGGGAGGTCCACCCGCGGGAACTGCGTCCCCTGCTGCAAGGAGTGCAACAACGAGAAGAAGTCGTACACGCCCGCCGAGCAGATACTGGACAAGCTGTTCCCCACGGTCGTCGTGCTTCTCGCGGCGGTGCTGTCCGTCGTCGCCGTCCCGTGCGCCTCTGCCGCACCGTCGCTGCTCGACCCCGTGGAGGTCGTTCCCGTCCATGCCGATCTCTCCGACGCGGAGGAGGTTCCGTTCGAGCCGCGCCAGCCCAAGGAGCCGGGCACGGTGGAGTTCTCGGCGTGCATAGCGGTACAGCTCCGCGCGGGCACGCGCCACGGCATGAGGGTCGACGGCGCGCCCGTGTCCTTCGCGCTCGTCCTCAACGGCGTCGAGATGCGGCATTCGCCGTCCGACGCCTCCTGCGTCGACCTCACTCCGCAGCTCCGCGTCGGCATGAACGACGTTGTGCTGGTGTTCCGCTCCTATCCCGAGGGCTCGCCGCCTCCGAAGGGGCTCTTCTTCGAGAGCGAGCCGGACTTCCGCCCCGCGACGGTCGACGCGATACTCGGCGTCGACAGGTTCAAGTTCTCGTACAAGCCGTCGTGCGTCGTGACCGGCGTCGTCGTGTACGCGCATCCGCGCATCAGCGACAGCGCGATACTCGCGGAGGTGGCGAGGCCGAACGGACGCGGCATGTACGTGACGGGGTCGTTCCCCGAGAGGCCGAAGTGCGACCGCGTCGGATACGAGACGCTTGAGGCCGGCGACGTCATAGAGGTGCGCGGGTTCGTCGACCCGATGCTGACGCACGCCGGCGTGGTCGCGTGGCGCATCGAGCGGACGGGCCGGGTGGAGCTTCCGCCGCCGCCGCTCACCACGCTCGCGGACCTGAAGAAGGGGATCCGCTCCAACACCCGGGCCCGCTTCGAGGGGACCGTAGGAGGGGCGCGCATGGTGAACCTGTTCGGACGCGACCAGCCGGAGCTTGCGCTCGAGACGTCCGGCGGCACGCTGTTCGTCCACGGCATACCCGAGGAGGAGTGCGAGCGGCTCCGCGGCAGGCGGGTGTTCGTCGACGGCGTGGTGATGCCGTACATCAGCACGTCCGGCGTCGAGCTGCTGCCCGTCCTCGAGACGACTGGCGCGGACGCGGTGAGCGCCGTCCCCGCGTCGCGCAGGCTGCTCGCGTACGCGTCCGCCGCGGGGAAGGCCGTCATGCTGTCGCTTCCGCTCCCGCTGCTCGCCGTCATAGTGTTCCTCGTCATCGACAGGCGCCAGCGGAAGGTGCGCGCGCGGGTCATCGCCGCGGAGCGGCGCAGGATCGCGGCGCATCTACACGACAGCGTGTCGCAGTACCTCTCCGGGACGCGCATACTGCTCGACACCGTCAGGATGTCCGAGTCGACGCTTCCGCCCGAGCAGCGCGAGGCGCTCGCGACGGCGAGCCAGATGCTCGACGTCTCGCGCCTCGAGGTGAGGAACGCCATCGACAATTTGAGGAACGACGACATCCTTACGATGCGCTTGGACGAGCTCCTCGCCCTGCACGCGCGGCGGATAAGGTCCGCGCGCCTCGCCGAGGTCGAGACGAGCCTCGCGGAGATGCCGGACCTCTCCCCGAAGGTCAAGGGAGACGTGCTCGCGGTCGTGCAGGAGGCGGTGTCCAACGCCGTCAGGCACGGCAGGGCGCAGCATCTGCGCATCGAGGCCGCGCGCGCCGGCGCGCGCGGATACGTGGTGCGGATACTGAACGACGGGCTTCCGTTCGACGCGGGGCGCGCGCCTGGGAGCACCACGGGGCATTTCGGACTCGACAGCATGCGCGAGCGCGGGGAGCGCAGCGGCTTCGCCGTGTCGTTCGGCGAGGACGGGGGGTGGAACTTCGCGGAGCTCAGGGGGGAGGCGGGACGATGAAGAAGATACGCGTGGCGGTGATAGACGACCACTCGGTGGTCCGCATGGGCCTCATGTTCGCCGTGAGGATGTTCAAGGACATGGAGTTCGCCGGGGAGCATCCGCGCGGCGAAGGCGCCGCGGAGTTCGTCGCGAAGGCGAAGCCGGACGTGACGCTCCTCGACATCCGCATGCCGGGCAAGGACGGCGTGGGGGCTCTCCGCGACATACTCGCGGCGGATCCGGAGGCGAAGGTGGTCATGCTC
>JAFPDR010000189.1 GCA_017389885.1 Kiritimatiellia bacterium | reverse complement strand
GGCTTCCGTCCGCCCTCGCGCAGGCACCGCGCGAGCAGCTTCACGGCGAGCCTTCCCGACAACTCGAAGTCCGGCGCGACGCTCGTGAGCGTCGGCAGCACGTTCTCGCAAAGGAGCTCGTCGTCGTCTATCCCCGTCACCGCGACATCCTCCGGAACGCGCAGCCCGGCCGAGAGCGCGGCATTGATCACGTGAACGCCCATCTCGTCGTTCGCGGCGAGTATGCCGCACGGACGCGGCAAGTCGACGAGGAAGCGCGACAGCCTGCGGAAGAACGTCTTCGCGTCCGCCTTCCTGTACGCCTCGCACGAGTCGAACACCTCGGCGCGGAGCCCCGCCGCGCCGGTGCGGCGGAGGAACAGCCTCTCGCGGTCGTCGGACCAGTCCTGCGGCGTGAAGTAGTGCACGTACCCGTACGACCTGCGCCGCAGCGCGATGAGCTCGTCGAGGGCGAGCTTCACCGCGGCGCGCGAGTCGTGCCGCACCCCGTAGTGCTCGTCCCTCACCACCTCGTCGTCAGCGTCGCAGTAGACGATGGGGATGTTTCCGAAGTCGGACTGGCTGAACCCGCTCCTGTTGAGCGCCGCGCCGTCGACTATCACGCCGTCCGGACGCCAGAAGCGCAGTGTGGCCTTCGCGGACACGCCTTCGTCGTCCGCGTTGATGGGCTCCACGTGCCAGCCGAGTTCGCGCGCCTGCGCGTAGACGCCCCGGAGGCGCCTGCGCCACAGGCTGAACGCGCCTTCGAAGAGGTAGAGTACGCTGGTAGGTCCCTGGGCCATCAGTACTTCCTGAGCAGGTCGAGCATCTTGCGGTCGAGCTTGTGTCCGCCGAAGTCCTCGTAGTCGACGTCGGAGCGCTTGGAGTCGAGCGGGCCGAAGTCTCCGCGGAAGTTCCACAGCGCCCAGCCCCACCCGCGCTCCTTCAGGAGCTTGAGGTTCGCCTCCACCATCTTGAGCGCGATGTCGTGCGGCGTCTTGTTGTAGACGCCGAACTCGCCCATCATCACGAAGACGCCCTTCTCGGCGAGCGCGTCCCAGCGCTTGAAGTTGTTGACGTAGATCCAGTCGAGCGACGGGTCGTCGTAGCGCGCCTTGCCGCCCTTGCGCTCGAGAGGCCACGTCGGCATCGCCGTCATGCCGGGCGTCCAGTCGGCGAGGTAGTGCGAGACCGGCATCGGGAGGTACCCGCGCATCGCCTGCGAGAGGCCGGGCTCGCCGGCGAGCGAGACCGTCGGGACGTTCCCCCCGTCGCGTCCGTCGGAGAACACCATCCTGTCCGGCGACACTGCGCGTATCGCGTCCACCGCGCCCATGATCCCCGCGAGGTAGGTCTGCTCGGGCACGTTCGGCGGCTCGTTGACGAGATCGAAGGAGAGCCTTTCCTTCGGAATGTCCGCGTAGCGCTTCGCGAGGAAGGTCCAGTGCTTCACGAACGCGCGGCGCGCGTTCTCGCTGCCTTCGAAGAGCTTCTCCGGCTCGAGGTCGCAGCGGTTGATGCAGTACCCCGGCGCGCGGTGCAGGCACACCTGCACGTGGAGCCCGTACTTCCCGCCGAGCTCGATCGCGCGGTCGACCGGCTTCACCCACTCCTCGTCGATGCGGTTCCAGTCGCCGCCGTGCGTCCAGTAGCGGTAGTCGATCGGGAGCCTGACGAAGTTGAAGCCCCACTCCTTGATCTGGCGGAAGTCCTCCTCGCGGTAGACGGGGTACTTGATCCCCTGCTCCCAGATGAACATCTCGAGGAGGTTGAAGCCCCTCCAGCGCTCTGCCGGACGCCACTCCGCCTTGGCCTGCGCGGGCGCGCACGCCTCCTTGAAGTAGGGCTCCATCTCCTTCGCCCATATCTCGTAGCCGGACTTGTTGGGATGGAGGAGGTCGGGGAACATCTCCTTCGGAAGCGTCCCGTCCGGCCCGAGGAACTTCTCCGTGAAGTCGGCCCACACTACGGTGCGTCCGTTGGCGAAGCCCTTGATGATGGCGTTGATCCTGTCGTTCTTCCTGCGGCTTCCGCCGTCGGGCTTCTCGTCGCGCGGGAAGATCGGCAGCAGCACGGTCTTCGCGCGCGGCTGCTTGTAGCGGATGATCTCGAGTATGCGCTTCACCCCCGCCGCTACGTCCTCAGGCGACTCGTAGTTGTTGGTGCCGATCATCAGCATCACGAGCTTCGCGGAGTAGCCGTCGAGCTCTCCGTTCTGGAGCCTCCAGATCACGTGCTGCGTGCGGTCGCCGTTGTAGCCGAGGTCGAGTATCCTGTAGGTCTTCGAGAGGCGGTCCAGCACCTCGCGTCCGCCGCCTTCCCATCCCTGCGTGATCGAGTCGCCCACGAAGACGAGGTCGAACTCGCCCTTCGCCGCGGCGATCTGCCCGCGCCTCTCCGCGAGGCGCTCGAGCCACCACTGGTCCGCCGCGCCCTTCCTGCCCTCGCAGAGGCGCGTCGCCGGTGCGACGGTCAGCGGCCTGTCGAAGGTGAGCGCGGGGTTCTGGAACGTGGAGTAGCGCGACGGGAACGGCGCGTCGCCTCCGCGCAGCGCGTAGTCGAGGAACGGCATCACCGCGCTCGCCCATATCTCGTACGCCCAGCGCGCGGGGTGCAGGTAGTCCGGCGCGACCTCCGCGCGGAGCGTCCCGTCGGGGAGCAGGAACTGGTCCGTGAAGTCGCACCACAGGACATGGCGTCCGTCGGCGAACTTGCAAATCTCCTTGTTGACGATCGAGTTGCGCACGCGCCTCTCGTCGGTGGGCTTCTCCCCGCGCGGGAATATCGGGCACAGCACTATCTTCGCGCCCGGCTGCTTCGCGCGCAGACGGTCGATGATTGCCTTTATGCCGATTATCGTGTCGGCGGGAGTCTCGTTGACGGCGGAGAAGTGCCCTGTGTTGTTAGTGCCGATCATGAGCACGATCGCCTTCGCCTCGTAGCCGTCGAACTCCCCGTTGTCGATGCGCCAGAGGACATGCTCCGTGCGGTCCGCGCCGAAGCCGAGGTTGAGCGCCCTGTACGGCCCCTCGGCGAAGTACTTGTCCCACACGAGCCTGCCCTGGTTCTCCCAGTTGTGCGTGATGGAATCGCCGAGGAACACGACGGGCGCGCCGCCCGCCTTCACGAGCTCCTGCTTCTCGGCGAAGCGCTTCGGCCACCAGCTCTTCTGCCACGGGCTGTCCGGCTCCACCGGATCGGTCGCGCGCAGCGCAAACGCCTGGCACGCGGCAATTACGGTTGCAAATGCAAACAATGTTTTTCTCATTTCACTTTCCTTTCGTTAAATCGCCCTTTGCCCGCCAGCCTCTCCCCTGCCGGTCTATGGCTTTCCAACGTCATCTGATGCTGATTGCAAGTCCCTTTTCGGGAATAGCGAGTACAATGCTCTTGACGACGGTCTCTTCACCGACCGTCTCGCTCACGTACTCGACCTTCCACGAGGTCTTCGGCTTCAGGACCGTCGCGAAGGTGCCGGTAATCGAATCGGCCTCGACGATGGTGTACTTGCCGCCCTTTATCTCGTTGAGCTCCGCCGAGTTGGTTGTGAGGTCAAGCGTGCAGTTCTCGCCAATCACGAGATTGCCGTAGACCTTCAGCTTGTCGACGTCGGAGAGCTTCGTCTCGCTATTCTTCGGCCCGACGCCGATTTCGAGGTGCGACCAGTTGCCGATGGAGAGATTGTTTTTCGTCTGCCCTGTGCGTCCAGCGGTGAACGTTCCGTACACATGGGC